>DATATI010000012.1 GCA_036268875.1 Polyangia bacterium
GATCAGCTTCGCCATCATCGCCGATCTGTTCCCCCTGGAAGTGCGCGGGCGGGTGATGGGCACCGTGCAAAGCGCCTTCGCCGCCAGCCAGGTGATGGGTATCCCGCTGGGCGTCTATCTGTCCACCCACCTTGGCTGGCATGCGCCGTTCTTGATGATCGCCAGCCTGGCGGCGGTGGTGGGCGTCCTCATCGCCGTCAAGCTGCAGCCGATCAACGCTCACCTGCTGGTGCCGGCGGGCCGCGATCCCATTCGTCACCTCATCAGAACCGTCAGCACCCCGCGCTATCTGCAGACGTTCGCCGCCACCACGCTGCTGGCCACCGGCGGTTTCATGCTGATGCCGTTCGGCAGCGCGTTCACCGTCAACAATCTGGGCATTCCGCTGACCAAGCTGCACCTCATCTACATGGTCACCGGCGTCGCTTCGATGATCGCCGGTCCGTTGATGGGGCGGCTCAGCGATCGGTTGGGCAAATATCAGGTGTTCTGTCTGGGCACGGTGCTGGCGATGATCATGGTGACGATCTATTGCAACCTGGGCCGGACCCCGATCGGGCTGGTCATGTTGCTTAATATCCTGCTGTTCGTGGCGGTGATGGCGCGGATGGTGTCGGCGTCGGCCCTGACCACCGCCGTGCCGGATGCGCCCGATCGCGGCGCGTTCATGTCGGTCAGCTCGGCGCTGCAGCAATTTTCGGGCGGCGTGGCCGCCTGGGTGGCCGGCCTCATCGTGGTACAGCTCCCGTCCGGTGAGCTGCAGCGGTATGACGTGCTGGGCTGGGTGGTGACGGTGGCGATGCTGGTTATGATTGCGATGATGTATCCGATTCACCGGGCGGTGATGCGCAAGGTGGCACAGGCGCAAGCGGCCCAGGTGGCAGTGAATTTGTCACACAGTTGATACAGAGCGCCCCGGCAGTGCAGGGTACCGTCGGCGCCCTGGGGGCGTCTCGATGGAAGCCGTTTTGAAGGCAGGGGACTTTTCCACAGGCGGCAACGGCGTCGTCAGCGCGTTGCCCGTCGTTGAATCGGTGCCGCTGGATCACCCGTCGCTGTACCTGAACCGCGAGATGGCCTGGCTGGCGTTCAACGACCGCGTCCTGGCCGAAGCCTTGGATCCGCGCTGGCCGCTGCTGGAACGCCTGAAATTTTTGGCTATCCACGCCTCGAACCTGGACGAGTTCTTCATGATCCGCGTCTCCGGCTTGCACGATCAGCTGGAGGCGGCGTTGATCGAGACCAGCCCCGACGGCCTGTCACCGCAAGATCAGCTCAAGCGCATCGGGCAGACCGTTCGCAAGCAGCTGCAAACGGCGACCAAGCTGCTGGCCGACGATCTGTTGCCGGCCCTGGCGGGGCGTGGGATCCACATTCGCGATTGGAAGACGCTGGACGCCGAGACGCAGACGCTGGCGCGCCGTTACTTCCGGCGATCGGTGTTTCCGATCATCACGCCGCTGGCCGTGGATCCCGGGCACCCGTTTCCGTTTCTGTCGAACCTTTCCTTGTCGCTGGCCATCGAGGCGCGCGATCCGGCCACCAAAGAGCGACGGTTCGCCCGGGTCAAGGTGCCGGAGAGCTTGCCGCGTTTTGTGGTGCTGTCCGAACTGCGTCCGGCGGCCGGTGCCGGCAAGGTGGCCGCCGAGGTCGGCACCCACGACGTCCTGCCGCTGGAGCAGCTGATCGCCGCCAGCCTGGACGATCTGTTCCCCGGCATGGAAGTGCTGAGCTGCTATCCGTTTCGCGTCACCCGCGACATGGACATCGCCATCCTGGAGGACGAGGCCCACGATCTGCTGTCGATCGTCGACCGCGAGGTGAGGCGCCGACGCTTCGGCGCCTGCGTGCGCCTGGAGGTCGACGTCGGCATTCCGGCGCGCATCCGCCGCTTGCTGGTCGAGAAGATGGAGATCGACGAGGAAGACGTCTACGAATCGGCGGGCCCGCTGGGCCTGAGCGCTTTGATGACGATGGCGTTCTTGCCGCGTCCCGATCTGCACGATCCGCCGTTCACCTCGCGCGTGCCGGCCGAGCTGGCCGACAACGCCGATCCGTTCGCGGTCATTCGCGCCGGCGACGTGCTGCTGCACCACCCGTATGATTCCTTCGCCCCGGTGTTGGAGCTTTTGCGGCGATCGGCGGACGATCGCGACGTCATGGGGATCAAGATGACGCTCTACCGCACAGGCTCGAACGCCGAGGTGGTGCGGCTTTTGATTCGCGCCGCCGAGAACGGCAAGCAGGTCGCCGTGTCGATCGAGCTCAAGGCCCGCTTCGACGAGGAGAACAACATCGCCTGGGCGCGCGCCCTGGAACGCGCCGGTGCGCACGTGTTCTTCGGCCACGCCGGTTCAAAGACGCACGCCAAGGTGGCGTTGATTGTCCGCCGCGAAAAAGACGGCTTGCGACGTTATGTGCACCTGTCGACCGGCAACTACAACGAATCGACCGCCCGCATCTACACCGATATCGGCCTTTTCACCGCCAACTGGGACATCGGCGAGGACGTGTCGGAGTTCTTCAACGCCCTGTCCGGTTTTTCCAAGAAGGGCCTGCACCGCAAGCTGTCCGTCGCCCCGGCCGCCCTGGCCGACGCCATCAGCGCCAAGATTGACGAGCAGGCCGAGCGCGCCAAGGCCGGCAAGCCGGCGCGCATCTTCGCCAAGATGAACGCGCTGGTGGACATGCGGGTGATCCAGTCGCTTTATCGGGCGTCGATGGCTGGCGTACCGATTGATCTGTGCATCCGCGGCGTCTGTTGCTTGCGTCCCGGGATCGCCGGCGTATCCGAGAACATCCGGGTCATTTCAGTGGTCGGACGCTTTCTCGAACACGAGCGGGTCTTTGTTTTTGGCGCCGCCGGCGAGGAAGAGGTCTTCCTGTCGTCGGCCGACTGGATGCCGCGCAACCTCTACCGCCGCGTCGAGGTGATGTTCCCCGTGCTGGCGGAGAAACTGCGCGAGCAGATCCGCCACGAGGTGGTCGAGCCCGCGTTGCACGACAACTCACGCGTCTACCTGATGGACGCTGCCGGCGAATACCATCGTCGCCACCCCGACCCCGAGGCGGGCAGCCCGCCGCGCAACGCCCAGGACGAGGTCCTGGATCGCGTCCTTCGCCGCAACATCCAGGCCGTGGCGGTGGGGTGAACGGGCGGTCGCGCGGGAACCCCTCGATCCTCGCCCCAACAACCTGCTACCGCGTGAGGTGGCGTTCCAACCGCCGCGCCACCCGCGACAGTGGATAGCTCATCATGAAGTACAGCGCCGCGCACAGAAGCCCTGGCAGCAGCCAGCCGCGCAGGTCGACGGCCGTGATGGTCATGCGCTTGGTCAGCTCGACGACCGTGATCACCGAGACCAGCGCGCTGTCCTTCAGCATGGCGATGAAGTCGTTGGTCATGCCGGGCAGGGCCACGCGCAACGCTTGCGGCATGACCACGCAGCGAAAGGCCGTGCGGCCGTTCATGCCCAGCGACTGCGCCGCCTCGATCTGACCGCGCGGCACCGACGCCACGCCGGCGCGATAGATCTCCGCCTCATATGCCGCATAGTTCAGGCCCAGGCCGACGATGGCGGCGGTCCAGGCGTCCAGCGACAGCACGTCCGCCAGGCCGTAATAAAGAACATAAAGCTGAAGCAGCACCGGCGTGCCACGAAAGATCTCGATGTACGCCCTCACCAGCCAGGCCACGCGCGGGACCAGCATCCGCAGCGTCGCCAGCGCCACGCCCAGCGTGATCGCCAGCGCCATCGCCGCGCAGGAGATCAGCAGCGTCACCAGCGCGCCTTGCAGGAAAAGCAACAGCTGGTGGACGTCAATCGATCGCGGTGCGCCCACGCCGGTGCCGGCCGTCGAGGCGTTCACTGTCGCCGTCGAGAGCCCATCCTGGCGCGCGCTGTCAAGACCGTAGGTCCGCAGGATCGCCCGCAGCCGGCCGCTGGCGATCAGCTGATCCAGCGCGCGGTCGAGGGCCGCCTGCAGATCGGGCGCGTCCCGGCGCACGGCGATGGCGTATCGGCCCTGGGCCACGTCGCCCACCACGCGCAGGCCGGCGTGCCCGGGGGCATAACGGTCGACGATGATGTCGTCCAGCAGGACACCGTCGGTGCGCCCATTTTCGAGATCGATGAACGGCTCCTCGACGCCTTCGTACGGGATCGGCAGCGCGCCCGACGCCTGCAACATCTCCCAGGCCTGCGAGTTGGCCAGCGTGCCCACCCGCCGCCCGCGCAGCGACGCCAGATCGCGGACGCTGCCGTCGCTGACCCGCGCCACCAGCCGTTCGGAGAAAAGAAAATACGGCCGCGAAAAGCGCACCCGCCCGGCGCGCGCCGCCGTGATCTCGAGGCCGTTCAGGGCGATATCGAAGGTCCCGCGCTCCA
Source organism: Polyangia bacterium (assembly GCA_036268875.1). Lineage (GTDB taxonomy): Bacteria > Myxococcota_A > Polyangia > Fen-1088 > Fen-1088 > DATKEU01. Next base: position 4,389 of record DATATI010000012.1, read on the forward strand.
GCGACGGGACCAGATTCGACCAGTCGTTCTGCACGAACACCGCCCGCACACCCAGGGTGCGTCCCAGCTCCTCGGCGAGGTCCACCTCGAATCCGGACAGCTTGCCGCCCTGTTTGGGATCTTCGAAGACGAACGGCTCGCCGCCCTGCTCGTCGGCGCCCCAGCGCAAGACGCCGCTTTTCCGTACCCGAGCCAGCGCCCCGCCGCCGGTGACAGCGCGGCAACCACAAGTCAGTGTGGCCGCCAGGGCGAGAAAAATCGGGGCGAAAGACCGGCATTCGCGCAGCGTCACGCGCTGATGTTCGCCCGACGCCGGGAAACCGCGCAGTTTTTTGTTACGCTGAACAGATGCGGTCGTTCCTCTTAGCCTTGCTTTCGCTGTTTCCCGTGACGACGGCCGCCGGTTGCGGCGCCATCGGGTTCGACGTTTCGCAGGACATCCCGGCGTCGATGATCGTCGGTGATCCGAACACCGACGTCGCGGCGGTCGATCAGAACACGCCGCTGACCATCAACATCGACGCCGAGGCAGAAAAACAGGGCGGACTGGCGCACTCGGCCTATCTGAAGTCGCTGACCTTCACCATCACCCAGCCCAGCAAGGGGACGTTCTACTTCGTCAGCGGCGTGACCATCTCGATCGCCGCCGACGCGGCCGGCCTGAAGGAAATTCCCATCGCCCGCCTGACGACAGTGCCCAACCTGCGAACCATCTCCGTCACGCCCATCCCCGGCGTCGAGCTTTTGCCCTACGCCCGCGCCGGCGCCTCCATCCGCGCCACCGCGGTGGGTTTCTTCCCCAAGGAAGACACCACCTACGTCGGCGAGGTCGTCATCCACGTGAACATTTGATGGGTCGACCCACGCGGCTTGACCAGGCGAGTAAAGAAGAATAATCTTTACTTCATGCGAGGCGCGCTCTCCTCCAAAGGACAAATCACGGTGCCGATCGAGGTGCGCAAGAAGCTAGGTCTCCGCCCCGGAACCGTCGTTCACTTCGAGGTCGTCGAAGGCGGTGCTCTGCTGAAGAAGGGCGCGCGCGAGCGCCATCCGATCGATGCCGTTTATGGAATTTTGAAGCTCGATCGTTCGGTTGATGCAATCGTCGACGAAATGCGCGGCCCGCGACCGCGTCGATGAAGACCGCCGTCGACACGTCGGTTCTTCTGGATGTCTTGGCCGCCGATCCGATCTTCGGTGATGATTCACTCCGTGCTCTCAAGTCGGCCTATTCAGCGGGAGCCGTGGTGGCCGGGGAAGTCGTCTGGGCGGAGGTTCGTGCGCAGTTCGAGAGCGATTCCTTGTTCGATGCGGCCATGAAGATGTTGAGCGTCGAGTTCTGGCCGTCCTCCGCGGAGGCGTCGAATCTGGCCGGCGCCCTCTGGCGCCAGCAGAGGCGGCGAAGCAAGGCAAGGCGCGAGCGAGTCGTACCGGACTTCCTGATTGGGGCGCATGCCCTCATCGAAGCGGACGCGTTGCTGACGAGAGACCGAGGCTTTTACCGAGACTACTTCAAGAAGCTGAACGTCATCGAGCCGTAGCGGCGCCTCGGCTGGCCGATGATTCGGGGCGGGACGATGCGCGCGTGTCTGAAAAGCCGGTGGTTGCTTTTGATCGGGTTCGTCAGCATTGTCCCGGGCGCGGGTTGTCGACCGCGACCCGCGCCATCCATGACCAACTCCATCGTGACCTCGCCGCCGTCGGAGACGCCCCCGGGCGCGGCGGATTTTGATCCGGCGCTGCGGGCGCGTCTGGCGGAAGCGCTGGCGGCCCAAGGGCCGGGGTACGTGCCGCGCACGCATCACCTGATCGGCAAGGCGCCCAAGTACACCAACCGGCTGATCCTGGAACACAGCCCGTATCTACTGCAGCACGCCCACAATCCGGTGAACTGGTACGCCTGGGGCGACGAGGCCTTCGCCGAAGCGAAACGGCTCAAGCGGCCGGTGTTCCTGTCCATCGGTTACTCCACCTGCCACTGGTGTCACGTGATGGAGGGTGAATCGTTCGAGGACGAAGAGATCGCCCGCTTCATGAACGAACACTACGTGTGCATCAAGGTCGACCGCGAAGAGCGTCCCGATCTCGACGCCATCTACATGAGCGCGGTGCAGGCGCTGACCGGTTCGGGCGGCTGGCCGATGAGTGTGTGGCTGACGCCCGAGCGCGAGCCGTTCTTCGGCGGCACATATTTCCCGCCCCGCGACGGCGCGCGCGGCGCCCAGCACGGCTTTCTCACCATCCTGCGCGAGCTCGTCAACACCTACGGCCAGGACGCCGCTCGCGTGACCAAGGCGGCGCAGGCCTTGACCCGCGCTGTGCGCGACGAGATGCAAGGGCAGGGCGCCGTCGCCGCCGGCTTGCCCACCGTCGACGCCATCAGCGCCACGGTCGATTATTTCAAGCGCGCCTTCGACGACACCGACGGTGGCGTGCGCCGGGCGCCGAAGTTTCCTTCGAACATTCCCATCCGTTTGCTGCTGCGCCACTACGCCCGCACCGGCGACGCCCAGGCGCTGCACATGGCTACCCTGACCCTTGCGAAGATGGCCGGCGGTGGCCTTTACGATCAGGTGGGCGGCGGCTTTCATCGCTATTCGACCGACGCGCACTGGCTGGTGCCGCACTTTGAAAAGATGCTGTATGACAACGCGCTTCTGGCGGTGGCCTACGCCGAGGCGTTCCAGGTGACGGCGCGCCCGGATTTCGCCCGCGTGCTGCGCGAAACGCTGGACTACGTGCTGCGCGAGATGACCGCGCCCGACGGCGGCTTCTATTCGGCCACCGACGCCGACTCGGAAGGCGAAGAGGGCAAGTTCTTCGTCTGGTCGGAGGGCCAGCTGCGCACGCTGCTGGGCGCCGGCGCCGATCGTTTCATTCGTTACTACGGCGTCACCGCGGCCGGCAACTTCGAAGGCCACAACATCTTGAACGCCGCGCACCCCGACGAGGGCGAGTGGGCGGCGCTGAGGACAGCCCGCCAGCAGCTTTACGACGTGCGCGCCCGGCGCGTGCCGCCGTTGCGCGACGACAAGATCTTGGCGGCGTGGAACGGCCTGATGATCTCCGGCCTGGCGGTGGGCGGGCGCGTACTGAACGACGCGCACTATGTCGCGGCCGCCGAACGGGCGGCGGATTTTGTCCTCACCCACATGCGCAAGGACGGCCGCCTGCTGCGCAGCTGGAAAGACGGCCCCGGCCAGCACCTCGGTTATCTGGACGACTATGCGTTCATGGCAGCCGGCCTGCTGGATCTGTTCGAGGCCGATTTCAACCCGCGCTGGCTGCGCGAGGCGCTGGCGCTGAGCGATGCGGTGGAGACCCAGTTCGCCGACGCCGCCCACGGCGGCTGGTTCATGACCGGCGCCGATCACGAACAGCTGCTGGCGCGCGAGAAGCCCACCTACGACGGCGCCGAGCCGTCGGGAAACGCCGTCGCGCTGTTGAACGTTCTGCGCCTGCACACCTTCACCGCCGACGATCGCTGGCGCCAGATCGGCGAGCGTGCCCTGCGTGGTTTTCACGACGCGCTGACCACCAAGGGCGTGGCCATGACCGAAGCGTTGCTGGCGGTCGATTATGCGGTCAGCGTCCCGCGCGAGATCGCCTTGATCTGGCCGGCCAGCAGCGCGGGCGCCTCACAAGCGCCGCCCGCCTCGGCCGAACCGTTGCTGGCGGTGTTGCGAAAGACCTTCGTTCCCAGCCACGCCCTGGCCGGCGCCGCCGATGGGACGGGCGTGGCCGCGCTGGCCCCGCTGGCCACGTTCGTCGACGGCAAGCTGGCACTGGCCGGCCAGGTCACCGCCTACGTCTGCGAACGCGGCCAGTGCGAGCTGCCCACCCACGATCCCGCCGTCCTCGCCGCCCAGCTAACCCGTCACAGACGATAGGGCGGCGGCCGGCGCGGTGGGAACAGCGTCGCGGTGATCAGCGACGGCTCGACGCCAAAGCGTGTGCCGAGCGCGCGCAACACGACGATCCCCAGTCGACCTTGGGGCGGCTGGCGAACAGCGGCGACGAAAGCCGCGTCGTGCTCGGCGCTGGCTGTCGGCGCGTCGGCGGGCGATCGCCGCACACCCAGCGCCGACCGCATCAGCGTGTGGTAGCCGATGATCCAGGCCATCCACGGTTCCTGCGCTCCGCCGTTCGCGGCCTGTCCGGCGGCGTGCGCGCGTCGCTCCAGCTCGGCGGTGCCCAGCGTGTCGAGCTCGCGCAGGCAGCCGGGAAATTCCCCGGCCAGGGCGCGCAGTCGGGCGCGCGCCTCCGTCGCCGCCACGCCGGTCTCGGCCGGGCCGTGGCCGCGCAGGTCGCGCGCCTGGCGCAGGTCCAGCAGCGCACGGTACTTGCCGGCCAGCGCGCGCAAAGTCTCAAGGCTGGGCTCCACGTCGTCAGGTCGCCTCGCGCAGGGCGCGCGCGACGTCGTCGGCCAGCCGCCGCCGTCGCTCGGCCAGGCGGCGCGCGGTATCGAAACGCCAGGCCCGCAGCCACAGCATGCGCAAAGCCTCCGTCACTTCGATGGCCAGCTCCTCGAAGCGCAGCGCCGCATAGCCGCCGCCCAGGCCCAGTCCGAACGTCGCCGCACCGGCCAGCGCGCCCCGCCAGGCGCCCACGGCGATCGCTTCCCCCAGCCAGGCCACCAGCAAGAACGTCGCGCCGGCCATCAACTTCACCGTGCCGAGCACGTCCTCGTCGTGGGTCAAACGCGCCGCCAGGCGCCCGGCCAGGCGATATGGCAGCCACCCCAGCAGCGCGCCGGCGATCGCGAAGGGCAGCGCCAGCACGATGCGCGCCACCGCGCCCAGAAGGTGCGACGGCTTCACCGTCTCCAGCTCCAGCGCCCAGGGGTTATGCACGCCCAGGTGGCGCAGCGTGCGGGCGTAGTCGCGGGCGGCGGCGGCGATGGTGTCCACGCGCGCCGGATCGCGCGCGCGCACGCGCTGGTACCCGGCCAAAAGCTCGCGCGCGCGCCGGTGCTGTGAGGCCAGGTGGTCGCCGCCGTCGTTTTCGCCGGGCGCCGCCGGTCGCGCGGTCCAGGTGGCCACCGCGGCGATCCCGGTCAAAAGCTCGCGTGTCTCCGCCTGCAGGACCACGGCGTCCAGGCGCTGGCGAATCTCGTCGGTCAACTGGTCGACGGTCTGCCGTTCGTCCTGGCGATAGGCCGGCAGCCGCGGGCCGATGGCGATCGCCTGGCCCACCACCAGCAGCACGCGGGAACGAAAGTGGGTCTTGCGTTCATAGTCCAGCCCCACCGGCACCACGGTGACGCCCAGCTTGCCGTCGTGTTCGGCCTCGGCGGACAAGGCGATGCGCGCCGCGCCCGTCTTCAGCGGACGCAGCTGCGGATCCGAGTGCGACGTGCCTTCGGGAAACAACGCCAGGGCCTCGCCACGGCCGAGGGCCTGGCGACAGCGGGCAAAGCTCTCGTCGTTGCGGCTGGCGTCGCCGGCCCGCGCGCCGGCGTCCCGCCCCCGATAAGCCGGGATGGTGCCGAAGGCGTCCATGGCCAGCCGACCAAGCGGATTGGCGAACAGAGTGCTTTTGCCCAGAAAGCGCGCCGGACGTCCCACCGCCACCCGCAGCAGCACCGGATCCAGCAGGCCGTTCGGGTGATTGAGGACGAAAATCAGCGGCCCGCCCACCGGAATTCGCTCGCCGCCTTCAACCACGCGCGTCGGGTAATAAAGTCGCACCAACGATTCGAAAAGCCATCGAATCAGTGAGGTTAAAGCGCGCCGCACGGTCCGCCGATAATAGACGTGAAAGGGTCTACACTGTACGAGGACATGTTTCGATGGAGGGCATGAACCGCTTCGGCAAGCCGAACGCCGAACCTCCGTCGGAGGCAGCGGCAGCGGCAGCGGCAGCAGCGACGCCGGCGCCAGCGACGGTGCCTCCGGCGACCGGGGCGCCGCGGGGCTCCGCTCGGGTCATCGACATCGACGACACGATGATCGGCCGCCGTTTTCACCACTTCGAAGTGCGGGCGCGCCTCGGCTATTCCGGTTCAGGGACGGTGTATCTGGCGGAAGACACCAGCCTGCAGCAGCCGGTGATGTTGACCATGCTGCGCCGGGCGCAGCCTGCCACCGATGTCCCGGGCGGCGACATTCTGACGGCGCCTCGCGCCCAGGCGCGCGTCAATCATCAAAACGTGGCCCAGGTGCGATTCGTCGGCGTCGCGGAAGGCAATCCCTTCGTTGTCGCCGAACACGTCGACGGGCGATCGCTGCGCGAGGAGATCAAACAAACCGGCGCCATTGCCTGGCCCGATGCCGTGGCCTACATGGTGCAAATCGTCCGCGCCCTGCAGGCCGGGCAAGAGGTCGGCCTGGCGCACGGGGCGCTGAGCCCCGCCAACATCATCCTGCGCCGACTCGGCGCCGACGACGGCGGGCTGGTCGAGGTGAAGCTGGACGGCTTTGGCGTGCCGGCCCCGACGGACGGCGCCGGCGACAACCCATACCAGTCCCCCGAAAGACGTGCCGGCGGGCTGCCCAGCATGCGGGCGGACATGTACGCGCTGGGCGTGATCTTTCAAGAGATGTTGACCGCGGCGCCGCCGGCCCGCCACGAGCGGCCGATTCCCGAGCGCCTGGCTCCCCACTATATTCGCCGCCTGGTCGCCTTTTTAAAGCGCGACGATCCCAAGCAGCGCCCGTCGGCCTATGACGAGCTCCTGGGCCGGCTGGAGGTGGCGTTGATCGAGCCGCCGGCGGCGCAACCGCTGGTGGCGCGCGCCGGCGCCTTCGCCATCGATCTGCTGTTGCTGGCGTTGACGCTGGTGGCCTCGCTGGTGGCGCTGCCGCGCCTGGCCCCCGCCACCGGCTGGGAATCGGCCGAGCTTGGCTTTATCTTCTTTGCTGCGTACTCCATCGTGGCGCACAAGAACGGTGGACAGACGGTGGGCAAGCAAATTTGCGGTGTCATTTTGATCGAGCCCCGACAGAGCCTGAGCTGGCCGCGCATGCTGGCGCGCTTTATGGTGCAGATGTGGGGACCGATCGCCGCCGCCATCATGATCGACGTCGAGCTGGGCAGCGATCCGACGCTGGCCCAGATCGGCGGCCAGCTGGGCGGTGCCTTGGGCGTGCTCGGCGCGCTTTGGCTAGCCGGCTTCCTGGTGGTGTTCAGCGACAAGAAGGCCATTGCTCTGCACGATCACGTCACCGGCACGTCGGTGGTCGCCAGCTAGCTCCGGTGGCTGTGCGGTGACGCCTGCCTGTCCAGCGCGCCGCGCCCCCAAGCTTCGTCATCGCGTCGTTTGTCATCGCATCTGCGTGGCCAGCGCCGCCTTTTTCGTGGCGTCGGTTCTTGCCCGGGCGGGCAGCGCGCGTCCGGCCGACCCGGCCACCGCGCCCGCGGCGCCCGCCGCCGACACCACGCCGCTGGTCCCTGGTCCCGCCACCGACGCGCCGATGGCCGGTATCTCCGGCGACGTCACCTTCGTGCGCTCGGCCAACAACCTGTTCCTCTTGTTTCCCAGCGCCCAGCTTCAGGTGGACGGCGCGTTCGTTTCCACGCAGTCGGTGAAAAGTGGCTTCACCTTGCGTCGGGTCCGTCTGGAACTGGCGGGCTGGATCGGCCCCGGCGTCTACTACACCATCGCCGGCGACTTTGCCTCGCCGCCCCCCACCGTCGCCGATCCGGTGACCCAGTCGTTCCTGGCCACCACCGACGATTATGTGGCGCTGGCCCCGCTGGGAGATCTGGCCATCCTGCAAGCCGGTCAGTTCGATGCGCCGTTCACCTTGGAAAACCGCATCTCCGATCGCTACACCGATTTCATCGAACGGTCGCTGACCGTGCGCGCGGTCGGGGCGCCCACCAACAAAGAAGTCGGCGTGATGTTGCACGGCACCGACGATCGGCACCTGGGTTATTACTCGGCCGGCGTGTTCAACGGCGAGGGACCGAACTTTCGCAACCTGGACAATCAATTCGATCTGATCGCCCGCGGGTTTTTCGCTCCCTTCGGATTGCTGTCGGTGGATCGCCTGAAGGCCATCACGCTGGGCGGATCGGTCTGGCGCGGCCGGCACCTCAACGGCCTGGCCTTCCAAAGCCAGACCACCGCGGGCGGTTTTGTCTTCTTCAACCCGCGCTGGACCACTGGCCGCGCTCCCATCAGCGACGTCGAGCTACACCAGCAAGGACGCGTCCTGGCCTACGCCTTCGAGTTCGACGCGCCCCTGACCCACCGCCTGGGCCTGCGCGCCGAGTATGTGTCGCGCCATCAGCAGCTGGCCGAGGCGGACATCGACACCACCGGCTCCGGCATGCTGCGCACGCTGGGCAACGCCACCGTGGATTCCTTCGCCGCCTACGGCGAGCTGTGGTTCTGGATCGTCGGCGATGACACCTTGCTGCCGCGTCCCGGAGTGGAGCTGCCGGTGCGCCTGGCTGCCGTCAACGACGGGGCCGCCGCCGACGGTTTGATGGTTGCCTTGCGGGCGGAATTCCTGAAGGAGGATCTGGTCAGCGACACGCCCGCCATCGCCGATCCCAACGTGGCCACCACGCGGGTGATGGCCGGGACGTTCGGCGTGAACTACTGGTACTCGAAGCGCTTTCGTTTTTCGCTGAATTACACCCTGAACGCCTTCCACGGGACGACCGAGAACATCCGGGTGATCGTGGCCAGCACGCCTTACGTGCACGAGCTGCTGCTGCGGCTGGCGATCGCGCTTTAG
>DATATI010000013.1 GCA_036268875.1 Polyangia bacterium
ATGCCCGCTTGACGTTGCCGTTCGTGCGCCGCCGCCTGGTCGGCTTCAAGGGCCTTCAGATAGCTCGGTTCAATGGGCTTCGCTTTGGAAGGCGCCGGGGGCTGAGGATGACTCCCTTTCTCGCGTTCATAGCGTCTTCCCACGCCCAGATAGGTTCCGGCGAGGGAGTAGAGCAGGACTTCTTCGCCCGACCCGAAGGGATCGTACTCGACGATCAGACGGTCCTTGCGGAATTTCGAGTCGACGGCGTAATAAGCGTTGTCGAGGCGGACGTCGGAGAAGTCCTTGTCGACGGTGCGCTGCTCACGACGGTGAAAGAACGTCAGCACGCTATTCAGTTGAACCGACCGCGTGAAGCGTGAACCGGTGAGATAGCGGTCGCGCGGCGTTTCGCCGCTCTCGCTGTGCAGGTGCGTGTGATAGGCGGTCTCGAGCCAGGCCGCCAAGGCGCGGTTCAACTCGTCGAGCGTGAGCAAGGCGGCGGCCCGCACTTCGGCTTCGAGTTGTTCTTGGACCGTGCGGAAGAAGCGTTCGATCAGGCCGCCGGCGGGCGGATCTCGCGGCGGCCGGTGCAGCAGCTGAATGTTCAGCGCGGCGCAAGCCAGCGTGAGGGCGTTGGCATGGTAAATCTTGGCGTTATCGACATACAACTCGCGGCTGGCGCCGTGCTGGCCCCAGGCGCGGAGCAGCGAGTCCACCAAGATGTCGAGGTTCTCGCGGACGTAATACCGCGCGCCGACGATGTAGCGGCTGTGGCAGTCGATCCAAGCCGAGAGATGGGTCTTGACCGCTTGGCCGTGATGAACCGCCACCGGCCCGTGCTCGAAATCGCCGACCCACAAGGCGTTGCTCTGGTCGCGGGTCCAGCGGCAGCGGACCTTCTCCTTGGAGATCCCCAGCTTCCGCCGCGTGGCTCCTTCGCGTTGTAGGTGGCGATAGAGCGTGGACCGTGGAACTTCGCGACCGAACTCGTGTTTGAGGATGCAGTTGATGACCTGATCGGAGCGGTAGTGTTGCTCCTTCTTGAGTTCGACGGCGCGGGCCAGCAACTCGGCTTGCGCCCGGCGCGCTTGGCCGCGGTCCTTGCGGCGTCGCCGGAACAGGCCCGCCACTCCTTCCAGACGCAGCCGGCGCCACTGCCGACGTAGCGTGCGCACGGAGATTCGCTTGCGCTGGCCATTGGGAAGGCGCCGCTCTTCCTGGCTCACTTCGCGAAAATAGCGTCCCCGCTGGTCCGCCGGGATTACGCGGCGTCCTGCCGGCTGCAACCGAAAAGAATGAAGGCGCCGGCGCTCTTTGGCGGCCGCTCGTCGATTGGCTTGTCGACGAGTGCAGGCTGCCACACGCAGCGCACTTGTTATCCGCATCGGCGATTCCGAGACCCCATCGTGCCGTTCCGGCCTTAAAAACAGGGAAATTCCGGGCATATCCCGTAGGAGCCCGGCGTAGCTGTCAGAAACCGGGAAAATCCGGCTTCCCGACTCGCCCCCCCGCTCATTTCGGCCGCCCCACGGCTCTCTGAATGAACCCACCTCGTTCGCCCGCGCACCCGCGGGCGGTTGTGTTTCCCCCGACACGGCCGCCCCGCGCGCCGGGGCGGTCCCAACTTCCAGGAGATCGCCCATGATTGCGTTCGCTCAGCCGTTTCGCGACCAGCCCGCCGCCAACTCCAAGCCCGCCTGGCACGCCGGCTTC
>DATATI010000015.1 GCA_036268875.1 Polyangia bacterium
GCCGCTCAAACCGCACACCACCGAGGTGCGCCGCCACGCCGTGACGTGCGGCGGTTGCGGATTTCGGACGCGCGCAGCGTACGACGAGAGCAAGATCCCGGCCTCACCTTTTGGCCCGCGGCTGATGGCGATGGTGGCGCTGTTGACCGGCGTTTATCATTTGAGCCGGCGCAAAACAGTACAGCTACTGTCGGACATCGTCGGCCTTCCTATCTCGTTGGGCGCGGTTAGTTCTGTCGAGGCGCGGGTCAGCGATGCGATCTGCCCCGCGGTCGACGAAGCGTGGAACCGTGTGCAAGAGGCTCCCGTGAAGCACACCGACGGCACGACTTGGCTGCAATCGGGAACGATGTGTTCGCTGTGGACGATCGCCACGACGATGGCCACGGTGTTCAAGATCGTGGCCGACGGGAGCAAGAAAACGCTTGAGCCACTTTACGGCAAGCTGCGCGGAATATTGGTCAGCGATCGAGCCAAGGCACTGAATTTCTGGGCGATGGACCGCCGCCAAATTTGCTGGGCGCATCTCCTACGAAAATTTGTATCGTTCTCCGAACGCGATGGTCCGGCGGGCGCCCTGGGGCGCGAATTGCTCGACTATACGGGAATTCTGTTCGGCTATTGGCACGACCACAAAAGTGGAACGTTGAGTAGTGAGCGATTCCGCGCCTGGATGTTACCGGTCAAACAACAGATCGAAGGCGCGCTCGGCCGTGCCGTCGCTGAGGGCTTCAATCACATGTCGGGCTCATGTGCCGACATCCTCGCGCACAAGGAAGCCTTGTGGACGTTCGTCGAACGCACCGATGTTGAGCCCACCAATAACCACGCCGAGCGTGAAATCCGGGCCTTCGTCCTGTGGCGCAGGCGATCATTTGGAACCCAAAGTACGCGCGGTAATTTGTTCGCCGAACGCGTAATGACGGTCGCGCACACCGCCCGCAAGCAGTGCAAAAATGTGTTGGCCTTTCTCACCGCCTGCTGCCGCGCCCAGCTTTCCGGTGCGGCGACGCCTTCGTTATTCGCGGCGGTTCAGGCGTGATCGGCCCGAATCACGGGGTCTGCGTGGCGGCGCTGACCATCGGAAAGTAACGGGTCAGATTGCGCTGCCCAGCACTGCGCACTCGGCCCGCGCTTTTCAGTTTTGACATCGAAAGATGAAGCGCGCTGGCCGACGCGCCCAGCGCAATCGCCAGCACCGCCATCGTCTCCCCGGGCGTGGCGCACATCGCCGTGTACAGTCGCTCCGCCAATACTTCGATCTCTTTCTGTGGTCGACGGCGGCAGTTTTTTCTTGGGCGGTCGGGTCGAACCGTTGCCGCTTCGTTGGTGGACATTCCAAAAGCTCGCTGCATCGCCAATTCCGCCATCTTTCGGCCTGCCGCGAGGTATTCGCTCACTACCCGTTCGATCTGTTTGCCAAGGTCTTCGCTGCTCGTGATCGTCATGCGATCCAATTCGCATAACCACCGGCGGCGCTCAACCACACCCCTGAACGGTTACGGTTCGTCTGGCGCTGACTCAGCGAGATTCTCTCGCGGTCGCGATCGTCACGATGCTTCTTACTGGCATTCGACCAGGCGAGGCGATGGGGTTGACGGTTCGCGACCTGGACGACGGCGCCAGCGTGCTGTGGGTGGCGGCGAGCGGAGGCAAGACCGAGGCAGCAAGGCGCATGGTGGGCATGGCACCGGCACTGAGGCCATCGCTCATCAAGCTGGCCGCCGGTAGGGCAGGAGAGGAATACCTCTTTCCGTTTTCGTCCCGGCGGAAGGACGCGACGAACATTCTCAAGTCGCGCACGGACGGTTGCAGAGGCGCCTTCGCACGTTGTGCTCGGCCGCCGAAGTCCCGGTGGTGGTCCCGCACTCGCTCCGTGGGTTCCATTCGACGATCGCGACAGAGCGCGGAGCAACGGGGAGGGCAGTGGCGAATGCGCTCGGACGTCGTTCGAGCGCATCACGGTGCCGCACTATCTGGCACCAGGGACAAGCGAGCGAGCCGCTGCGAAGCGGGTTGAAAAAGTGCTGGGAGGGGCCGTCAAGAATGCGTCTCGTGGGAATTGCTCTCAAAATTCAGTTCCCACGGGCTCCAGGACGAAAAAGCCGGGTGGCCCACAAAAAGAAAAACCCCGGGAAATTCCCGAGGTTAGTCAGTGCGAGGACGGGGACTTGAACCCCGATGGCTGTTAACCGCTAGCACCTCAAGCTAGTGCGTCTACCAGTTCCGCCATCCTCGCGATGAAACAGGCGCTTATAGACGGCCTGGTCGTCGCCTGTCAATCAGCTCAGGCGGTGGATGTCGTCGACGACGTGCCAGGTGGCGACGACGGTCAGCTCGACCAGCTTTTCGGTGCGGCGGCTGTCGGGGACAACCATGTTCTCGTGGGTGCATACGGCCTGCAGCTGGCGCAGAAACCGCAAGATGCTGCGCTTGTCGGAATCACCGATCCAGCGCGACAGGCGATCGACCAGGATCGGTTGGTGCTGCTGGATGAAGCGGGCGGCGGACTGGGCGTTGGCGGTGCGGCCGTGGCGGCTGCCACCCACGCGGGTGCGCGGGTTGCGGCGCGGGAAAATATCTAGAAGATCTTTGCGGTACTCGACCAGATCGGCGTCGACGGCGTGGCCGATGTCGAAGTATTCGGCCACGGTCTCTTTGATGTCGGTGTAAGGCAATCGTAAACCCAGGCGCACGTTGGCCGGCGCGCCCCGGCAGGCGCCTTCGATGGCCACGATGCGATCGACGTACTCCAGCTTGGCCAGGGCCACCTGCCAGTCGCGGTAGCGCCGGCGCCAGTGGCCGGCGGGATCCAGCCACACGGCGAAGGTCTCGGCCCAATCCTCGTCGGGGTGTTTTTGCGCGTAGTGGTACATGCCGGCGCGGTGCAGGTAGCGCACGTAATCGCGGCTCCACGGGTTCGGGTTATAGACGTCGTGGTATTGCCGCCGGAAATCCCCGAATGTCTGGGTCCAGTCGCGCCGCCGCCACAGCTCGTAGGCGTAGTTGATGGCGTGCCCGGCTTCGTGCCGCAGGTACATCAGTACCTCTTCGCGCGAGTACACGAACAGGTGATCGTTCACCAGCCGCCACAGCATCGGGTTGGCCAGGTACCAGGGGATGTTCACGCTGACGGCGCGGTCGGCGGTCCAGAAATCGTCTTCGCCCAGGTAATACGCGGGCACGAAGGTGATCCCTTTGGCCCGCAGCTCGCCGATCACCTGCTCCACGCATTCGGCCAAGGTGCCTTCCGGCCGCAGCTCGAGATCGCAGATGCGCGTGGATAGCAGTTTCTGCAGTCCGACCTCACGCTCCATGCTGCTGGTGGTGAGAGGACTGCGATGCATTGTGCGCCTCGCGCGAAGGGCCGGGACTGCCATTCCGGTCAATCGTTTACCATGGGCAAGGACCGGAATCTGCTGAAAATAAGTCCGGAAATATATTCATATTTCTGCTTGTTTACGGTCGGTTTGGAGGGCGCCGGTCGATTGGCCGACAAGGGCGGTTCGGCGCGGGTAGTATCGGCGCGCATGATCTCCCGCGGCTCTGGTTGGTCCCGCCCGGCGCTGGTCATGGTGGCCTATCTGGGCCTGGGCGCGGCGGCTTTGGTCTGGGGTGGGCTGCGCGGTCAGCCCAATGTCTGGCAAGTGGCCGGCCGCGAAGATCCGCTGGTCGTTTCTGGAGTCGTGATCGGTTTGGCGATGGGGCTGGGCATCGTCTTCGTGTCCCGCCTTTCGGTTCACCGGTTCGAGTGGGCGCGAGCGCTGCACCGCGAGTTTCGCGCCCTGCTAAGCCCGCTGACCAACGCCGAGATCGTCATCATGGCAGCGGCCTCATCGGTGGGCGAAGAAATGTTCTTTCGCGGGGCGCTGGTGCCGGCCATCGGGGTGCTGGGGTCCAGTGCGGCGTTTGCCCTGCTGCACATCGGGCCACGCGTCCGTTATCTGCCGTGGACCCTGGCGTCGTTCGTGGCTGGACTCATGTTGGGACAATTGTTCCTTTTCACCGGCGATCTGACCGGGCCGGTGCTGGCGCACTTCACCATCAACTTCCTCAACCTGCGCCACGTCGCCAATTACGAACTGCGCTGAGACCACGACGGTCCTAGCGGCGAACCAGGCCGCTGACGTTCCAGCCGCCGTTGGTTTTTTGCGACAGCACCAGGATCAGCATCTCGGTCTTGGACAGCGCGCTGACAGCGAACAATCCGCCGGTGTTGTCGTCGATGCCGGGCGGCAGCTTGCCAAGAATGCCACGCAGCGAGGCGCCGGTGTGGATCTGCACGCTGTCACCGCTCCGCCGCGACGATTCGTCGACCAGCGACGTCAGCATCGCCGTCAACTGCTCGCGCGATGAGGCCGCCACGCCACCGGTGGAGCGAAAGGGAAAGCTGGCGGCGCCGGCCATGGCAGCGACGTCGCCGCGGCCCAGCGCGGCGAACCACGCTTCGGCGGTATGCCGGGCGGCCGGATCGTCGGCGCGCGGAAAATTGACCGGGGGATCGTCGCCGCCACCGACACCACGCGGGCCGGATTTCTTCGTGGCGCCGAAGGTGGAGACCGGGCCGGTGTTGCCGCGCTCCAGGTGGCGCGGGCCCTCTTCTTCGGCCGACTTTCGACTTTCGCCGGGCGGGTCGTTGTCCGCCACCGCCGTGCCTTTGTCCCCGCCAGCGGGGGGGGTGTTCAGGATGTAGTAGTCAACGCCCGACGTCGCGCACTGGCGACCGTCGCGATAGAAACGCCAGTGAATGTAGATCTTGCCGTTGGCCGACCGGATCTCGCGCGGCGGATCGGGATAGGGCCCAGCCGAGTACGCGACGTCGATGGCGGCCACGTCGTACGCGGTGAAGCCCGACGCGCGCACGATGGTGATCTTGTCGACGGTGCCGTCGGTGTTCAGCACCATCTCCAGTGTGGTCAGGAGGTCCTGGTTGTTGAACGGGTTCGAACCGGGCTTTTCGTCCCAATCTTCCAGCTGGCCGAATCCCCACAGGCGGTGAATCGACCGGTGCATGCGCGCGATGTACGCGGCGAACGGCGCCGCCCGGGCGTTCAGCGCGGTCTGATTCCCCGGTTTGACCTCGGGGATGAAATTTTCCAGCGCCGATTTCAGGCGCGCCTGGCGTTTCGCGAAGCGGCCCAGCTTCTGCGAACGTTCCTTTTGCGCCAGCCGCCGTTCGGCCTCGGCGTCGGCGCCGAACAGGTAGTCAAAGTCCTTGCCGGTCAGCGCCAGCTTCATGTGCTTGCCCTTGCTCAACGCCGAGCTGTCCTTGGGCGGCCCGCGCATCGACTGATTGCGGGGCATGGCGATGTCGCCGTCGGCGGTGCGCGGCAGTGACGGGTCCACCGTCTCGGGGGTCAGCTCGTGGTTGCGCGGCGCCGGATCGCGCAGGGCCAGCAGGGATTTTTCACGCGCCGGTTGTGGCCGTTCCTGGCTCAGCTCCGGGTTCAAGTGCGGGGTGACCTCCGGCGCTTGCTTGCCCTCGGCCGACTTGCGCTCATCCAGATCGGCGATCTTCGCCTTGTCGTCGCCGATCTCCTGGTCCTGACGCTCCGACGGGGTGCTCGCCGCCTCGCCGCCCTTCTGCGTCTTCTCCAGATTCGTGTCGGTGGCGCGCGTCTCGACCTCGGCGCGGCTGTTTTTCTGGGCCAAGAACTTGGCGTCCTTGGGCGGAGGGACGTCTTTGTCGTTGTCCAGGTCCACCATCTTTTCGTGGGCCTTGCGCTGCTCGGGCGGCGGGGGAGGAGGCGGCGTCTCCTTCGGCATGGGCGGCAGCGGCGGGATCTTCACCTCGGGCTCGGGCTTGGGCGTCTTGGCTTGTTTGTCCTTTTCGGGTTGCTTCTGTTTGTCCTTGTCCTTGGGCTTCTGCTTCTTGCGATCGGGCGGCAGGCGATCGGTCAGCTGCGGCGGCGGTTGGGTCAGGTCGTCCATCGCCGGCAGATCCGCCGGCAGCTCGTCGGGCGAGACGTCGCGAAAGGCCACGTCGACCTCTTCGGCGCGCTGGGCCTCTTCGCGGGCGGCATAGATGAAGGTCAGCACCACGATCGGGCCCAGCAGAACGCCATGGGCCAGCAGCGCCATCAGTGCGCCCCGGCCCAGTCGGCCTCGCAGGTGCGGTCGGCGCTTCATGGGATCCGGGAAGGTTAGCATGCCGTCTGGTTGTGCTCGGCCGCTGACGTTGACGCCGTTCAGCGGGCGCGGGGCGGCTGTTCTTCCAGCTTGACCTCGACCATCAAATCGCTGGCCAGGCGTTCCAGGGCGGCGCGCAAGGTGCCACTGTCGACGGTCGACGGCAACTGGATGTGCGCGCGGGCGCGGAACAGGATCTCACCCGACATGGGCGCGCTTTGCCGGTCGGTGACGAGCTCTGCGACGTTGACGCCGCTGCCGGCCAGAAGCTGGGAGATCTCGCGGACGATCCCCGGGCGATCAAGGCCGATCAGCTCCAGCTCCATCGAACGGCCGGCGGCCGGCACGGCGGGGGAGGGTCGAGGCACCGCTTCTGCCACCACGCGCAGGCCGCGCGTCTCCAGCGCCGCCAACGCCTTCATTGCCGTGGCCGCCTTTTCGGGTGGCAGCTCGGCGCGCAGGATCCCGGCGAACATGCCCGCCAGGTGGGTCATGCGGCTCTCCAGCCAGTTGCCACCGTGAGCGGAGATGATCTCGGCGACCGCTTCCACCAGCCCGGGGCGGTCAGGGCCGATCAAGGTCAGGACGACGTCGGTCATGCCTGCCAGCATAACCCGCCCGGCGCTGGTCGTCGCCAGCGGTCAGAAGCGCAGCGCGCAGGAAAGTCCCGGCTGCAGCAGCGAAGGGTTGCAGCGCAGCGCCAGCGACGGCGGGGCCTGCCGCGCGGAGATCGTCTTGGTGACCTCCACGCGGTCCTTCCAGGTCACCGCCAGCAGCGCCACCGCGCCCGCCGCCAGCACGCCGCCGGCGATCAGCCCGACGGTGGCCTTGCTGGCGGCGCTGTTGCCGTCGTTCAGCAGCGACGTGCAGTCGGCGCCGCCGTTCATCGGCAGCACCCGGGGATCCTTGTCGCACACCCCTGCGCCCTGACCGGTGTCGGCGTGGTTGTTGAATTTGTCGAAGGTCGAGTTGGCGCTCAGGCGTTCCGCGACGCCGAATCCCAGCACGGCGACGGCGGCGGCGGCCACGCCGATGCCCACCTTCCATTCCCAGGTGTGAACCAGCACCGTCTCCGGCGCCCGGGGCGCCGGCGGCGGGGTCGGCGCCATCATGATGATCTGCGGCGACTTGGGCGCTTCCACCTTGGACAGCCGCACCTCGACGATCAGCTTCTGCCCTGCCTCGATCGTCATCTTGCGGGTGTAGGGCGGCATGCCGGGCTTTTCCACCACCAGCTGGTGCGGTCCCGGATCAAGCCGGATGGCCCCCGGTCCCGGCGTCAACCCGCGCGAACGACCGTCGACGGAGATCTCGGCGCCGTCGGTGTTGGCGTCGATGATCAAGCTGCCGATCTGCAGCAGGAGCGTGTCGCGGTGGCGCTCGGCGTTGGCCCGCAGGTCGGGAGCGGCGTCGGCGGCTTCGTTGAGAAACTTCTCGAAGGCGTCGATGGCGTCGGCGTTGCGCGAAAGGCCCATGTAGGCGAGACCAAAGTTGTAGAGAATCTTCGGGCTGGGCACCAGGGCGTAGGCTTCTTGAAAACGGATCAGCGCCTCGCGGTACTCGCCGCGCTTGAGCAGGTCGCTGCCTTCGACCAGCTTGGTGCGGGCGACGGCCTTGGAATCGTCCTGGGCGTGCGCCGGCAAGGCGGGCATCGCCAGGCCAAGCAGGCTGCAGACCAGCAAACAGAAAGCAAAGCGCATCGTCATGGCGTCAATTGAACGTCGTCGATCCAGATGTCGAACGTGTCGGGGTTGGGGGCCTGGCGAGCGGTCTCGCCGAATGAATAACGGAACTGAATCTCGCTGACGGTGCTGGCGTCGCCTTCTGCGGGCATGCTGTTGTCTTCAGCGGCAAAGGGGGCGGCGACCTGAAAAGGAGTCCAGTCCGGTGTCAGGTTGACCTGACCGCTGAGGTGGTTGGTGCACGGCACGCTCGGGTCACTGTCGCAGTCGGGGGTCGCGCTGGTGATCAGGTTGACGCGGAGCCGGGCCGCTTCTCCGCCGCTGCCTGAGCCCGCGCCCACCTTCGCATAGAAAGTCAGCACCGCTGACGCCGATAGGGCGATGGGGGTGGATCCGAAATTGATCCCAACCGCGGCCCAGGAAGCCGAAATAACCGGGGCGGGGGTGGTGCTGGTTCCCATGCCCGTCCCTGCCAAGTGAATGGCCCGGGTCGATCGCCGATCGTTCGTATCGGCTTCGGTCACGATGTCCGCGCCGCTGGGGGTGCTCACGGTGACCGTGCTCGCGGTGGTGCGGACATGCCAGCCGCCCACAATTCCGTCGGCGCGATTGGTGCACGTGGTGTTGTCGCCGTCCTCCATGTCGTCGAGAAACGGCAGCGGGTTGGTGGCCGGTGCATGGCACCAGTACTTCGCCGCCGTCACACCCGCTTGCGGTTCGGTGCAGCCGACGGTGGCCATTGCGATGGCCGCCAGTCCGAACGCTCGGTTTATCGACACTGTCAGTGTTCGACCGAGCGTTGAAGGCACGGGCAGCTTGTATCCCGTTCCCCTGGCCACGGTCAAGGTTCGCCGGGCGCCTGGGCGCTCACGGACGGCTTTTGGCTTCCAACGAAGAGACGCCCGACAGCGCGAATCGCTTGCGGTCGGTTTTCGTTTTCCATATTGTCCCGTGCCAAGGCGCTGTCTGCCAAGTGGCCGTAGAGAATTTTCCTAACTTGGCTCGTTAGTCGGTCGGGAGGAATATCGTGGTTAAAGCTTCGACGTCGTCGGTTCGCTTTCTTGGTTTTGTTGTTGGCATGGTCAGCGTCCTGGGACTGGCATGTTCCGATAACACCCCGCCCCTCAACGATGGCGGCACCGACAAAGCCGCACCGTCAGCGGACTCGCCGACGGAAAAGACAGAGGTCGCCGCCGACCTCCCGGTGGACGTCCTGACGCTTCCGCCCATCACCCTCACCGTCAGCGACGCCACCGTGAAGGTCAAAGAGGGCGACATGACGGGGACCACCTTCACGGTCAGCCTCAGCCGTGGCTCGGCGATCCCGATCGCTTTGATGGTGGCCACCGGTGACGACACTGTCGCCACTGTCGATCACGACACTGTCAATTTCGACTCCAATGACACCGGTCCGAAGACGATCACCGTCTTCGGCACCGATGATCTGGACACTGTTGACAACAGCACCAAGCTGACACTGTCGGCGCCCGGCGTGACCATGGCGTCGGTGTTGGTCCAGGTGGTGGACGACGACGTGCAGGCGATTCAACCGGTGCAGTCGCAAACCACGCTCACCGAAGGCGGCAACGGCGTGATTGGCGTGCGGCTGGCTTTTGACCCGCTGGGTCCGGTCAACGTCACGTTGGCCAGCGGCGATTCGTCGCGGCTGACCCTGGGGCAGGCCACGGTGACCTTCACTTCGCAGAACTATTTTATTCCGCAGCAAGTAACGGTGAACGCCCTCGAGGATGACGACACCGAGAACAACACCGTCACCATCAACCTGACCGCCCCAGGGATCACGGCGGCGGCCATTGCCGTGACCATCATCGACAACGATGTGCAGAACTTCGACAGCACGGGTTCGGTGATGCTGACAGAGGGCGGCCCGGCTGACGTCATCTCGGTGAAGCTGACCAAGAAACCCGACGCCAACGTGGTCGTCACTGTCAGCGTGTCCGATCCGACCAAGGCGGATATCGGCGCGACCTCCCTGACCTTCACGCCTGACAATGCGCAGACGGCGCAGGCGTTCACCGTGACGGCCAAGGACGACCTCGACACGAACAACGAACAGATCACCGTCACCTTGCACGCGGACGCCGTCATGAACGATCGGGTGATCCCGGTGTCGATCAAGGACGACGACTCGCAGGCGCTGGTCATCACCCCATCCACCGGCGTCACACTGATCGAAGGTGGCCAGGCGGTTAAGCTGAACGTTCGCCTGATGTTCAAACCGAGCGCTGACGTCAGCGTGAACATCTTCTCGTCGAACACCGCCAAGGTCTCCGTCGACCAGAACACCCTGACTTTCTCCAGCACCAACTTTGATACGCCGCAAGGGGTCCTTCTCACCGGCCTCGTCGACGACGACATCGTCGACGACAGCGCCAAGGTCACCTTCACCTCGTCCGGGGCCAGTTCAGTGAGTGTGCCGGTGACGGTGAAGGACAAGGACAAGCAAGGGATCGTCCTGGTGGCGCCCGCGGCGTCGGACAATAGCCTGGAGATGGAAGAGCCAGCAGACGGCGCTCAGCCGCGCACCGTGATGCTGGGCGTGCGGCTGGCCTTCCGTCCGCCGACGCCGGTCAGCGTCACCTTGCTCAGCAGCGACGAGACGCGCCTCACCTTGTCGAAGACGACGACGCCGCCGTCGACGACGCTGGTGTTCGACGACACCAACTTCAACGTCGCGCAGTTCATCATCATGACGCCTGTGCACGATACGGACATCAAGAACGACACGGTGAACGTCACCGCTTCGTCGCCGGACGTCACGCCCCCCGCGGTTCTGAAGATCACCATCTTCGACGCCGACACCGAGAACTTCACGTTGCCGGCGATGGTCACAGTGAACGAACCGGCCGTCGCGGCGGTGACCAACGCCACCGTCGCCGTGAAGCTGGCGCTTGATCCGGGGCGCCAGGTTCCGGTCCTGATCACCAGCGGCGATCCCAGCCGCGTCCTGTTCGGCACCGGCGCCGGTCCGGGGACGTCGACCACCATGATTTATCTGATCGACACTAACCCCACCAGCGTCCCGATCATCGTCATGAATGACGCCGACGCCGCCGACAACACCGTGGTCCTGACCATTGACGACACCACCGTGGGCGCCTCCAAGATCCCCTCGCGCACGACCAATGTCCTCATCACCGATATCGACAAGCTGAACTACGTCGTCAAGCTGGTCAGTCCGATTGATCCGCCCGCCGATCCGGTAGATCCGACGGACCCGACCAAGAACCGCCTGCTGGTGAACGAAGCCGGCGCAAATTCGGCGGCGACGTTTACGGTCACCCTGAGCGCCGATCCGGTGAAAGACGTCACGTTGACGGTTGTCCCGCTGGTGTCGAATGTCATCAACATCGACAAGTCGACCCTGACCTTTGTGGCGGGGACCGGCGGCGGTGCCAACAACTGGAACGTGGCGCACGTCGTCACCGTCAGCGGCATTCACGACCCGAACCTATTGGACGAATTCCCCACCATTCGGATTTCGGGCCTCAGCAATGGAACCGCGGACGCGCTGGTCACCGTTCACCAGAAGGACATCGATTCGCAGAGCTTGGTCGTGTCAGAGACCTCGCTGGTGGTGACGGATATCGCCGGGCCGAATCACGTTCGCACCTTCAACGTCAGCTTGGACAAGCAACCGCCGTCGTCGGTGACGGTGAACATCGTCGTGCCGACCAGCCTCTCGCAAAGCATCGTGGTTTCGCCGACCACTCTTCAGTTCACCAACAGCAACTACAACATGGCGGTTCCGGTCACTGTGACCGGCGTGATCGACGAGAACACCGACGTCGAGGCCGACAATATCAGCGTGTCGCTGCCCTCCCAGGCCGCCACGCCGGTGCAAATCACCACCGAGGATCACGATCAGCAGGAGATCCTGATCAGCGGGACGGGGCTGGCCAAAGCCGGCTGCGACACGAACGGTGGCGATTGCGCGACGCTGGGCTTGGGGTTGGAAGAGAACAAACAGGCGGCCAATCAGGGTGGCGTGGCGCGCAGCAAGTCCCTCAATGTCGTGCTCCTTCACCCGCCCCACGGAGGCGCGGCGATGGAGACGATTTCAGTGACGCTCAGCAATCCGACGAAGATCAATGAAGCGTCCAACCTGATTCTCTTGACCTTCAGCAGCGCCAAGAACGGATCGCTGGGATGGAACCTCCCGCAGACGATCACCATCGCCTCCGTGGCCGATGATGACGTCATTGATGAAGCCGGTGACGTGAAGCTTTCCAGTCAGAACCTGAAGACGACCGACTCGTGGAGCGCAATTGATCAGGTCATCAACGTGACCGTCTCGGACAAGGATCTGGTCATGATCGACGTGAAGCCGCATGTCACGCCGGCCGGGCAGTTGTCGGTCAACGAGGACGGAACGGTGACGATGGACGTCAAGCTCCTGAATCAGCCGCCGGGAAATTTCCAGGTGGACATCTCCAGCGGAGACACCAGCCACGCCACCACGGATCACGCGTCCTTGACGTTCAGCAACGCGAACTTCGGTATGGTTCAGTCGTTCAAGATCGCCGGTGTGACCGACGCCGACGGTGTCGACAACAGCGTCACCTTCACGCTTTCGTCAGCTACAGCGCGGGCCGGTGCAGCGGTCATGGTCCCGGTGAATGTGGTCGACACCATCGCCGCGCCCGTCGACGCCGGGACCGACGGAGGCGACGACAGCGGCGGCTAAGCAACGAAGACCGGCTGATGCTTATCGGACGGCGCCGCATTGCGGGCGGCGTCCTCGGTCGTCGGGCATCCGTGAATGGTCCGCGCGTCGAGATCGCTCGCTCAGATATCCGTGATCGCGTCGCGGTCGCCGGCCGGCTTCTTCTTGCCCGAGCCGTGCGACGAACCGGACGAATGGTGGCCGCTGCTTTCGCCGCTGCCGCCGTGGCTGCCCTGGCCGTCTGACGAGCCGTGCGGTTTGTCGAACAGCAGTTCGACCAGGCGATCTTTGCTGCCGTCGAGGTCCAGCACCCGCTCGGCACCGGAGGGCGGCTTCAGCACCACGTGATGCATCTGCGAGCCGCGCGGCAGCTGCAGGGGTAGGTCGGCGGCGCGGCCGTCGACGGTGACGACGGTGCGGGCGGGCACGCCTTGCAGATCGATGCGCACGGTCGGCGGCACCGCCGCTTCAGCGACCGGTTTGGGATCGGCGGCGGGCGCCGGCGGCGGTTCAGCGGCGGGCGGCGCGGGCGGCAGCTTTTCTGGCGCCGGGGCGGCCGCCACGACAGCCGGCTCGGCGACGGAAACGGTCTTGGCGGGCGAGCCACCGCGCGTGAACACCACGGCCAGGATGCCGCCCACCGCCACGATGGTGCCGCCGGCGATGGCGAAGGTCATCCCTCGTTTCGGCGGCGCGGCGGCGACGGGGTTGGGAGCAATCTCGGCGGCGGCCGAGCCCATGGTGGTGGTCGGACGGACCGTTTCCATCACCCGCGTGCCGCCGACGGCGATCGGCCCGCTGGGTTCGAGCACGGGGTTCGGTCCGCTCGGCACGCGCACCCGGCCGGATTCAATCACGCTGGCCGGTTTGGACGGCGCCGGGTACGGCGTCTGCGGCCGCAACGACGGTGACGACGACGCGCGGATGGCGCCCGATCCCGGCAGCGGCGTCACCTGCGAACGCGGAATTCCCGTCGGGCTCACCTGCGTCGACGAGAACTGCACCGCCTCGGGTGGCCGTTCGACGGGGACGCGCGGGCGCAGCGGCTTGTCGATGGCCACGCCCACGCTGCGCGCGCACGCCGCCAGTTCGTTCGCCACCTCGTCCATCGATTGCGGGCGCTGCTCGGGTTTCTTGCCCAGCATGCGCATGATGAGGGCGTTCAACGCCGGCGCGATCCCCGGCACGCGTGCCGCCGGCGCCTCCGGGGCCTCCGAGACGTGGGCGATGATCATGTCGCCGGCGCCTTCATGGACGAAGGGCGGGGCACCGCAGATGAGCTCGTAAAGAATGCAGCCGAGTGAATAGATATCCGAGCGCAGGTCGACCAGACCGGCGCCCCGGCACTGCTCGGGCGACATATAGGCCGGCGTTCCCAGCAACATGCCGGTCTTGGTCTGGCTGGTGCCGCCTTCTTGCTGCGCCAGCTTGGCGATGCCGAAGTCGAGGATCTTCACCGTCACGGTCGGATCGCTGACGCTGGGCAAATGCAAGTAGACGTTGTCCGGCTTCAGATCGCGGTGAATGATCCCGGTGTTGTGCGCGGCGCCGACCGCGCTGGCGATGGAGGTGCTGACGCCGAGGAGAAACGGCAGGTCGGCGCCCAGCGCGCCGGCGCGGTGCAGGTACTCTCCCAGGCTTTCGCCTTCGAGGTACTCCATGATGATGAACGCCTGATCGTCCAGCACATCGCAGTCGAGAATCTCGACGATGCCCGGGTGCTTGATCAGCGACGTGGCGCGCGCTTCGTTGAAGAAGCGATCAAGGACGGTCGCCTTCTGCGACAGCTCGGGCAGCAGCACCTTGACGGCTGCCTTGCGCGCCACGCGACGGTGCTGGGCAAGATAGACATCGCCCATTCCGCCTTGCCCGATCCGGTGCAGGATCGTGTACCCGCCGAGCTGCTGCCCAACGCCTATCATCGACTCGCCATTGGCTAGTATCCGGGCAAACGGTCTTCAGTCAAGCCCTACACCTTTCCCGACTTCTGCGCCGAGACCTTGGTTTGGCGCAGAAGCCTTTTTGAAACGTCGCCGCTGGCGAATTTTTCGCGCGCTCGTAAGGCGCCGCGCATTTTTTCGTGGCTATGGCGTCGCCGGGCAGCCCACCCGGGTGGCGCTGACCACCAGGTCGTCCATCCAAGCGTCTTGTGCCTTGTCGCTGGCCTGGGTGTAGACCTCCCAGCCCAGGATCATCTTGTTGAACAGCTTCGGGCCCTGCCAGCCGCCGCAAGTCCCAGCTACGCCAGTGACGTCCGCCTGGGTCTGGTCGACGCCGTCGAGAAAAAGCTGAATCTTGTTCGCCTGCCCGTCGAACATCCACTCCCAGCAGACCCATTTTCCGACCGCCAGTTTTTGATTTTGCGCGTTCGGTCCGCAGTCGATCGGCGGCGGGTTGGGATCGTTGGCTTCCGGGCCGCCGCCGCGCAAGGGGATCAGGCCGTCGCCCACCGGCGCCCTCTGCGTGTAATTCGGCGACAGCACGGCGTTCTGTCCGCCGAAGCTGTACTTGGCGATCAGCGGCGCGTTGCTGGCCAGCGGACCGCCTGCCTGATTGATGTTCCAGTGCGCCGCCGATGGCATCGCCGACAGCCACACCATCACCCGGCCGAAATGTTTGATCGGCAGCAGTTCCCTGTCGGGCGCATTTTGTTTGATGATGTCCGCGTACTGCCGCCCGCCGACAGGCGTGGTCAGGTGCAAGGCCTTGGTGCCTTTGAACGCCTTGCCGGTGTCGACGTGCACCGCGCCGTTGCCATAGGTGTACGTCAGCCAGTCAGGGCTGAGATCGGCGGTGCCGGCGGCGTACTTTTCGAAGTCTTCGCAGATGATCGCACCGGCGGGACAGGCGCTGCCGCCGGCATCGTTGCCACTGTCGGCGGCCGGCGCGCCGTCGTTCGCGTTGCCAGCGTCGGTGGTGCCGTTGCTGCCGCCGCTGGCAGACGGGGCGCCGCCGGTTCCGGTTGTTGCTCCGCCGTCGCCGCCGCTGCCCGACGACGAACCGCCGCTGCCGGTCGCCATCGCGCCTCCCGTGCCGGCACCTGCCTGCCCGCCGCCGCCACCTGGCGCGGCCGGCGTTCCGCCCGCGCTGCACGCCGCAATCAACAGCGCATGAGAAGCCAGCAGCCAAGCGAAGCGATTCATTCGTCGATCCCTCCTCGCGTGCGGTCGGTGTTACGGCTTCAGGCAGCCGATGCGCTGGCTGCTGATCGCCAGATCATCCATCCACAATTCCAGCGGGCCGCTTGATGCCTGGTACTGTTGCCAGCCGATGGTCAGGTTCGAAAAGGCCGGCCCCGCCCACGCCTTGGTGAGATCGGCGTTGTTCACACAGTTCGTGCCCTTGCCGACGATGTCCGCGTCGGCCAGCAGCGTGCTGTCGAACCACATGTGCATTTCGTTCTTCGTGCTGTCGAACTGCCATTCGACGCAGACCCAGCGCTGGGCGGGAAAAGACATCGCCGACGGTTTCGAGCAGTCAATGATCGCGCTGCCGTTCGGCGTGTCGCGCACGGTGTACCCGGCCAGCACCTTGCCGGCCTGGCCGCCCCAGCCGTATTTCCCCCATTGGGTGGAGCCGGGAATGGTCCCCGCTGCTTGAATGCTGTTCCAGTGATAGCCGCCGCCCGGCGTGGCGGTCAGCCACAGCATCACGCGGCCCCACATGACGTTGCCGGAGATGGGGAACAGCGGCGCGCCGTCTTTGACGATCACCGCCGACGGGGTGCCGGCGGCGCCCTTGATGTGCAGCGCTTTGCCGCCGGCGAACGCCTTGGTGCTATCGACGGTCATGGTGGCGGCGGTGGTGGCCGGCTTCCAGGCCGCGGTGAAATCGGCCACCGCGGCGTAGCCTTCAAAGTCGTCGCACAGCAACGCGCCCGGCGGGCAGCCGGTGCCGCCGTCCGTCGCCGCGTCACCGTCGACGGCGTCGCTTGCTCCCACGTCGGTTCCGTTACCGGCGTCGTCGCCGGTCATCGGCCCGGTGTCCTGTCCTTGCTCCCCGCCGGTGTTCGCGTCAGTCGAGGTGACGGGACCGGTGCCGCCCGAACCGCCGACGCTGTTGCCACCTTCGCTGCCGCCTTCAACCGCCGGCGAAACTGCGCTGCCGTTCGAAGCACAAGCCGACGCCAACAAACCGACCAGGGTCCACGCTGCCCAGTGACCCATCGCTTACCGACTATATCGCCAACCTCGCCGGCCGGTGCCGTTTCCGCAGAATTTCCAACCCCGACTGCCCACGACCATCACCCATCAGCGGAAACGGCCCGCGCCGAACGAAGCGGCTCTCGAGCGCGGATGACTATACGGATGTTCAGTTCAGCGCGCAATCGAAATGTCGCCCAAAAAAATTGGCTCGGGCGAAAGAACGATCCCGAATCGATCGCGCACCGCTTGTTGTACGCGCGTCGCCAGCGCCAGCAGTTCGGTGGTGGACCCGCCGCCGTGATGGACCAGCGCCAGCGCGTGCTTGGTCGACACACCGACGGCGCCGGCGCGCAGGCCTTTGCCGATCCCGGCGCGCTCGATCAACCAACCGGCCGACAGTTTGATGCGGCCGTCGCCGGCAGGGAATTGCGGCAGCTCGGTGGCGGCGGCGATGAGGCCGTCGGCCAGCAAGCGAGCGGTCAGCGCCTGCGCCTGGGCTGCCGACACGAGCGGGTTGGTGAAGAACGAGCCCACGCTGCGTCGGTTGGGATCCGCCGGATCGATGACCATCGATTTCTTTCGCCGTAGGTCCAGCACCGTCGTTCGCACCACCGCCAGCGACGGGTGCGGCGTCGCGCCCAGCGCGGCCGCCAGCTCGCCGTATCGAATTTGCGGCGCGCCGCCCGGCCGCAGGGCGAAGGTCACCGCCAGCACCACGTATCGCTGGGGTTGCCGGCGAAAAAAACTGTCGCGATAGCCGAAAGCGCAGGCCGCCGCCGGCAAGTCGACCATCGCCAGCGTCTGCCGATCGACCACGCGCACGCTGCGAATGGTGTCGGCGACTTCCTGGCCGTAGGCGCCGACGTTCTGGATCGGCGTGGCGCCCGCCGATCCGGGGATACCCGACAGACCTTCGAGGCCAGCGAGATCGCGGCTGACGGTATCGGCCACCAGCGCGTCCCACGGCTCGCCTGCGTGTGCTTCCAGAAGCACGACGTCGCCCGCCGCCGCGTAGGCGACGCCACGCGCGCCCATGCGAATCACCAGCCCATCGAAGCCGGCGTCGGCGACCACCAGGTTCGATCCGCCGCCCAGCACGAACGCCGGCACCCCGCGCGCCGCCGCCCAGCGAAGGCCGTCGATCACCGTCGATGCGTCGGTGGCCTCCAGGAAGAAACGCGTCGGGCCGCCCAGCTCCAGGGTGGTCAGCGGAGCCAGCACGACGTTTTCGCCGACGGTCAGCGATTGGGGGGGCACGCCACCAGCCTACAGACGGCAGGCGCGATCGTGCTAGTCCTGTTGCATGGGCGGGGCGACCGACGATCTGATTGGGCGCGACTTGGCGGTGTTCTGGCATCCGTGCAGCCAGATGCGCGACTATCAGACGTTCGCGCCGCTGCCGGTGGTCAGCGCGCGCGGCCTGCGCCTGCGCCTGCGCGACGGGCGCGAGATCCTGGACGGGATCTCCAGCTGGTGGTGCAAATCATTCGGTCACGGTCACCCGCACCTTCGCCAGGCGCTGATCGCCCAAGCTGACGCTTTTGAACACGTCATCACCGCCAACACCACCAGCGCCCCGCTGGTGCGCCTGTGCGAACGTTTGCTGGCGGCGGCGAACGGTCTTCCGCCGGCGGCGTGGGCGGCCGATGCGCCGACCGGCCGGCGGCCGGGTCACTTCGGCAAGGTGTTCCTGGCTGACAACGGCTCGACCGCGGTGGAGATCGCCCTCAAAATGGCCGTGCAGGCGCAGGCCCAGCGCGGCCAGCCGGGACGCACGCGAATGGCGGCTTTGCAGAACGGCTATCACGGCGAGACGATCGCCACCCTGTCCGTCGGCGACTGCGGCCTTTACGGCGAACCGTATCGCGCCTTGATGTTCCCGGTGACCAAGCTCGCCGGCCTGCCGTATCGCTTGGGCCCGGCGGCCACCGACTGGCTGGACGCTGGCGCCGAATGGCCGGCCATCGAAGCGCAGCTGGCGGCGGCGGCCGATGGTCTGGCGGCGGTGGTGTACGAGCCCGTCTTGCAGGCGGCGGGCGGGATGCTGTTTTACAGCCCCGATCTGCTGCGCCGGCTGCGCGCCTGGGCTGACGCGCACGGCGTTTTTCTGATCGCCGACGAGATCGCCGCCGGTCTCGGCCGCTGCGGGCGCATGCTGGCCGGTCACCTGGGCGGCGCGCAGCCGGACTTTGCCGTGCTGTCGAAAGGGCTGACGGGCGGGTTTCTTCCGTTGTCGGCGGTGTTGACCACCGACGCTGTCGCGGCGCTGTTCGACGCTGACTATGCCGACGGGCGGGCGTTCTTGCACTCGAACACGTACACCGGCAACGCGCTGGCGGTGGCGGTGGCCAACGCCGCGCTGGACGTGATGGCGGGCGAGGACATCCTGGGCGCCGTCGCCGCCAACGGACCGCGCCTCGGTGCCGCGCTGACGGCGCTGGCCGGCGAACGCCGATCGCTCGGTGGCGTGCGCGGCTGCGGGATGGTGGCCGCCGTCGATCTGCGCGGCCGCGACGGCGCGCCGCTGGATCCGCGCCGCCGCACCGGTTACCTGGTCTATCAGCAAGCGGTGGCGCGCGGCGCGCTGCTGCGTCCGATCGGCGACACGATGTATTTGTTTCCGCCGCTGACCACCACGCCCGACGAGATCGCCGCGCTGGCGGCGATCCTGGGCGACAGCGTGGACGCCGTTGTTGGCCGCTGACCGTCGACGAATCCGCTCGCGAATCCGCGCCGGCGCGCTAACCTTCGCGCCGCATGGCGGAGGGGATCAGCGAAGGAAAACTGTTGTTCCTCCTCAGCGCCGT
This sequence comes from Polyangia bacterium, assembly GCA_036268875.1. Taxonomy (GTDB): domain Bacteria; phylum Myxococcota_A; class Polyangia; order Fen-1088; family Fen-1088; genus DATKEU01. Next base: position 19,451 of record DATATI010000015.1, read on the forward strand.
CCAGTTCATCAACATCGTCGACTTCATGATGGTGCTGCCGATGGGGCCGGATTTCGCGGCCGGGCTCCACATCTCGACGGCCAGGCTGGGTCTGGTGGCGGGCGCGTACACCGGCGCGGCTGCCTGCGCGGGACTGCTGGGCGCGCTGTTTTTTGATCGCTTTGATCGCTTTGATCGCCGGTCGGCGCTGTTCGTGTGCATGACCGGATTGGTGATCGGCACGTCGCTGGGCGGCGTGGCGCAAGGGCTGGGCACGATGCTGCTGGCGCGAGCGGTGGCGGGCGGCTTCGGTGGCCCGGCGAGCGCGCTGGCGCTGGCCATCATCGCCGACGCGATCCCGGCGCAGCGACGCGGGTATGCGCTGGGCCGGGTGGCCGGCGCCTTCGCCGTGGCGTCGGTGGTGGGCGTGCCGATCGGTCTCAAGCTGGCCGAGGTGGGCGGCTGGCGGGCGCCTTTTTTTTCCATCGCCGGGCTGGGATTGATCGTTGCCCTGGGCGCGATCACGCAGATGCCGCCGATGCGCAAGCACTTGACGTCGCCCGGCAGCCGCCCGGTGGCGCCGCGACCGTTGACGGATTTCGTCACCGACACGACCGTGCTGGCGTCGCTGGCCTGCACCGCTTTTTTGATGATGGGAACGTTCGCGTTGATCTCGAACCTGTCGACGTATCTGCAATTCAATCTGGGCTATTCGCGCAGCCGGCTGGGTTTCTTGTACATGGTGGGCGGGCTGTGCGCGTTCTTCGCCATGCGCGCGGCGGGGCGGTTCGTCGATCAGCGCGGGTGTCGCTGAACGCCACGTCATCGCGGGTGCCCGATCCGCGCGAGCGGGCCCGGTTCATGTCCGCGCAGTCCGCCGTGCAACACATCGCCACCGCCGTGGGCAGCATGGCCTCGGTCTCGCTGCTGGTCGAACGACCCGATCGCAGCCTGGCTGGCATCCCGCGCCTGGCCATCGCCGCGATGAGCATGGCCGCGCTGGTGCCATTTTTACTGGCCAAGGTGATCGCCGACGTGCGCCGGCGCGAGGCAGCCGCCGCCGCAGTCAAGGTGTTGGCGAGCCTGAACACCGTCGGTTGAACGGAATTCGCCGCCGCGTTCCACCAAGCACCAATGGTGAGATCCTTGCGCGCGGTCGCCTCCAGTCTTTGCGGTTTGGTGGCCGCGGTCGGTCTGGCCAACGGTTGCACCAGTCCCGCCGCCGGCCCGATCACCGCCGGCTCGGGCGCCGCGGGCGGCATCAGCGGGGCAGGCACCGGGGGCATCGGCGTCGGCAACGGGGGCGGCGCGACTGGTGGGCAGGGTGGCGTCGATGCGGCGGCGGATGCGTCGACGCTCACCGATGCGCCGTCGGGCGCCGAGCGCGGCATGGAGGTCGGCGTCGGCGGCGCGACCGGCGCGGGCTGCACCGCGGCCGGAGCGATCTGCTGGGACTTCGAGGACGGCAAGCTGCCGGCCGGCTGGACGGCGTACCGCAATGAATTCGCTGGCACGTTGCTGGTCGATGCGACGCGCGCGCGCGGCGGAACCCACGCCTTGCACGCCAGCAATCTGGTCGGCGGTGTGGAAGGCCAGCAGGGCGGCCCGAAGAAGACCATGCGGTTTTCGCTGCCCGACAACTTCGGGCCGACGCTGTGGGGGCGGGCCTTCGTCTACACCACGCCGGCGCGGCCGAATTCACACGCCGGCATCTTCAACGCGCGCTATCCACCGCCGGGCATGACCGCCGCCACCACCATCGACAAGCTGGACTGGTACGAGGTGGCGACGTACACGCAAAACTACATGACCGTGTGGCACCCGCCAGAGCCGCCCGGCTATCCCGAATGGGTGCAGGTCTCGGACACGCCGCTGGTGCTGGACGACTGGGTCTGTCTGGAATGGCTGTTTGACGGCGCGAACGGCGCCAACCCGCAAGCCGCCGATCCGCGGCTTTGGGTGAACGGCGTCGAGCAAACCTGGCCCGCGCCGTTTGTCTTCTCCGATCCCGCCACCACCGTGCGCCCGACGCAGGACAAGGCGCAGACCTTCACCGTGCTGGAGGTGGGCGCGTACCTTTATCAGGGCCTGCCCACCGCCACGAGCTGGTGGATCGACGATCTGGCCGTGGCGCGCGAACGCATCGGCTGCAATTGATCGGCGTCGTCTCGTCGCGCGATCAGTTGGCGCCATTGGTCGACAGCGCGCGATTGTCGGTGCAGGTTCCCCCGCCGCCACCACCGTCGTTGGCCACGCACTCGCCGCTGCCCGGAAGGACGCAGGCGATGGCGGGACACAGACCGGCCTTGCACCCCGCGGCGGTCCAGCGGCTGCGGATCGAGTCCAGCTTGGTGGTGCTCTGGACGTGGGTGACGCAACCCGAGCACGGCAGCGACGTGCTGGCGGTCTGCTGACATTGGACCATCTTCAGCGACGGGTTGCAGACCTTCGCTTCTTTGAGGGCGACGTCGTACTCGGCGATCAGATCGTCGCAGGACACGGCGGCGTCGACGGGATGGTCGGCGCTGGCGTCCATCGCGCTGCCGCCGCTGCCGCTGGCGCCGCCCGACCCGGGCGCTCCGCCGCCGCCGATTGTGCCGCCCGAACCAACGCTGCCGCCGGAGCCGACGCTGCCACCCGAGCCGGTCGCGCCACCCGAGCCGACGCTGCCACCGCTGCCGGTGGCCGCCGTGTCGTTGCCGCCGCCGTCAATGTTGACCGCCGTGACCTGACCGCACGCCACCATCAGAAGACACGTTGCACCGACCAGGCCGAGATTTCGCATAAGAACGATTGTAGCAACGGACGTGCCTGGGCAAGAGCGCCGCCATCGTGCATTTTCACCAATTCAATCGTGGAAGGTCGAAGACGCCGCCTCGGATTTTCGAGAGCCACGCCGACGCGCCGATCTCGGCCATCCGACATGAAGGTGAACCCGCGATGCGCCGCCTGGTGAGGCGCGCGCGGCGCTGGTAGGGTCGGCCGGGTCATGGGTTCGGCTTTCGCCTTCGCGTTGCTGGGACGCGACGCCACCTCGGGCGCGCGGCGCGGCCGCCTGCACACCGCGCGCGGGGTGATCGAGACGCCGGCCTTCATGCCGGTGGGCACGCGCGCCACGGTCACCGGTTTGACGCCCACTGATCTGAAGGCCGTTGGCGCGCCCATCCTGCTGGCGAACACGTATCACTTGCTGCTCCGTCCCGGCGCCGAGCTGTTTCGTCGCCTGGGCGGCATCCACAACTTCATGCGCTGGGCAGGCCCGGTGCTGACTGATTCGGGTGGCTATCAGATCTTTTCGCTGCCCGGCGATCGCGACATCGCCGAATCGGGCGCGCGCTTTCGCAGCTACGTCGACGGCCGCATCCACCACCTGTCACCCGAACAATCGATCGACATGCAGACGGCGATCGGCTCCGACATCATGATGGTGCTGGACGAATGCATCAACGCCACCGTCGACGAAAGCGCGGTGCGCGCGGCGATGGAGCGCACGCACCGGTGGGCGCTGCGCAGCCTGGCCGCGCGGTCCAATCCCGAACAGGCGCTGTTCGCCATCGTGCAAGGCGGCCTGGTCCCGTCGCTGCGGGAAGAATCGGCGCGCTTCCTGACAGCGCATCCGTTCGACGGCTTCGCCATCGGCGGCCTGGCGGTGGGCGACACCCGCGCCCAGCGTGAAGACATGACCGCGTTCGCCGCCCAGCTTTTGCCGGCGTATTTGCCCCGTTATCTGATGGGCGTGGGCACGCCGCCCGATCTGCTGTACGCCATCGGCTGCGGCGTGGACATGTTCGACTGCGTGCTGCCCACGCACCTGGCCTGGCAGGGGACGGCGTTCACCTCGACCGGGCGGGTGCGCATCACCCGCGGGCCGCACCGCCTGGCCGAAGAATCACTGGATGCGCGCTGCGCGTGCTCGACCTGCGCCACGTATTCGCGAGCCTATCTTTATCACCTCTACAAGTGCAGCGAACCGCTGGGTCCGCGCCTGCTGTCCATTCACAACCTGCACCACTATCTGGATCTGATGCGGCAAGCGCGCGACGCCATCGACGCCGGCGCATACGCCGCCTTCGCACGCGCCCGCTTGCTGGAGATCGACCGGCACGAACACGGTCAGGCGCGGGCGTGAATCACGAAGTGGTGCGCACGCGCGGCGGCGCGCTGGCCATGCGCAGCCTTGATGCCGGCGAGGTCATGCACCCCGGCGTCGGTCCTTTGATCGAGGCGCAGCGTCTTTACGTGGAGCAATCGCGCCTGGCCGAGCGCCTGCGCGCCGGCCCGACGGCGACGCTGGTGGTGTTCGACGTCGGACTGGGCGCGGGATCAAACGCCGTCGCGGCGTGGGCGGTGTCCGAGTCGCTGGCCGGAACAAGCGCGGTGCGGCTCGAGCTGGTGAGTTTCGAACGCGATCTGGGCGCCTTGCAGGTGGCGCTGGCGCATGAAGTGGCCTTCGGTCTGACCGGCGATGCGGGCGTGGCGGCGCGGGCGCTGTTGGCCGACGGCCGTCACGACAGCGCGCGCACGTCGTGGCGGCTGGTGCGCGGCGACGTCCTTGAAGCGCTGGCGGGCGAATCGGCGCGGGCCGACCTGATTTTCTGGGATCCGTTTTCGCCGCGGGCCAACCCGGCGTTGTGGACGGTGGCGGCCTTCGCGGCGGCGCGCCGGGCGGCGGGCCCGCGCGCCACGCTGTTCACGTACAGCGCCTCGACGACGGTGCGGGTGGCGATGCTGCTCGGCGGTTGGGCAGTGGGCATCGGCGATGGCATCGGCGAAAAGGGGCAGACCACCTCCGCCGCCGTCGACGTGCGCGATCTGCGGCGGCCAATCGATCGAACGTGGCTGCGACGGCTGGATCGGCCGGACGCGCGCCTGCCGGACGATTCGCCCGTTGATGCGCTGGCGCGCGTGCGGGCGGCGCCGCAATTTTCCGCGGTCGCCGATCTCATCCATCCGCTGAGCAGCATCGTTTGAGAGCTCGCTCTCTTTAGCGCCACAGAGGGAAGATGAGCCGACGGTGCGCGGCGGACACCGAGATCGGGAGCTCGGCCCAGACCGGCGCGAAGTAGACGAAGACCGCCAGCACGACGAGCACGAATGACAACACCCCCTTGGGAAAGCGGCGATCCAGGCGAGCGACGACGCCCGCCAGGAGGACGATCGCGATGCCCCAGGGCGTGAGGTAGTGATACCAGTACGTGGTGATGCGCCTGGAGAACCAGAGCAACATCATGGACACCCAGCAAACCCCTACGATCACGAACGCCTTGCTGTAGCGAACGTCGAACCACGCGAACCATCGCTCACGCCGGCGGGGACTGAGGGCCGCCGCAGCTCCCAGCACGGGCAACGCCAAAAGGCAGAGATCCGCTGCGATCCAGAGCACCGGGTTGCCAATGCTCGCGGCGAGTCGGATTTTTGCTCCTAACCGCGCGCTCTTGATCACGATGGGATGGTAGAGAACGAGCCAGGTGTACCAGGCCGACTCCAAGGGATTGATGCCGTGCACGAACCCCAGGTGAATCTGCGCCCGTCGACGTATTTCCTCCAACACGTCCCTCAAACCGTCGGGATGCCCGATCAACCGGAGCCCGAGCATCCAGATCGCCAGGTGCACGAACGGCACGATTCCGAATGAAACGATCGAGTACCAGGGGGCACGCCGCAGCAGCAGGATGGCGACGCAGGCGGGCAGACCAACCAGCAAACCAACCCACTTGATGGACGCCGCGAGACCGACCAGCACCGCACACGCCAGGACGCCGGCCCACCCGCGTGCTGTGATCGCGGCGAGCATACTCCACAGCACGAGACAGGCCAGGCTCATATCGGGCAGCGCGGCGCGCGAGTATGTGAGGAAAAAGCCGTCGGCCGCCATGAATGCAGCCGCGAACCAGCCCGCCCGTCGGTCCTCGAACAGCGAGCTCGCAATCAAGAACACGAGCACGATGCTCTGCAACCCGAAACAAAGCGGCGCGAACCTCCACCCCGCCGGGTTGTTCCCGACCAGCAGCATGCCTACGCCGATCATCAGCTTGCCGAGTGGCGGATGGCAACATTCGCCCGTATCCGGGACACCGATGAGGAATTGATGGGCCGCCGCGACGTACTGGGGCTCGTCGAACGACTGGCGAAACGGATAGCCCACGTTCTGGATGCGCAGCACCACCCCGGCGAGGATCATGAGCACGAGCAGAAGGCCGGTGGCCGGATGCGACGTGCGGGGACCCCAGGCGGCCACGGCCTTCCAGCCCGAGGACGCCAAGCTGCGCAGGCGGCCAAGCAAAGCGTCGACCTTCATCTAGGGAGCGCGCAATCGGAAAGAGTTCCAACCGTGACGGTCTTTCCGGCAGGAGCGAAGGGGGCCGCGGCGTCGAAGCGAATCGAGGCCGACTTCGCGACACCCTCGATGTGGTAGTTGCAGGCTACCGTGAACCGCGCCGCCGGAAGCGGTTTCTTCAGATCGGCGGCCGTCCAGAGGCCCGCGCCCAACAAGAGCTCGCTCCCCACCGTGTTGTAGGGCTGAAGGATATGGGGATCCTCTGGAGCAGAGGGGCCGGCCTGGCGCGCGTCGCGGCGATAGGCACAGTGCAACCCTGCGATGACCTGGTCAGAAGCACAGGCGAGATTGTGTTTGTCTTCTCTCACCAGCGTCAGCTCCACCGCCTGCGTGGTGCCGACGATCCAGCCTTCCGTCCCTTGCCCCCGCGCATACTCTTCGCGGTAGCGCTTTCCGGCGGAGACCACCCACAACCCGAAGACGATCAGCCAAAACGACAGAAAGGAAACGAGCAAGCCATTGCAGCGCAAGGAGCGAGACGGCCCATCGACGTGACCGGAAGAGGGACTGCCCGGAGCCGAGTCAGAGGACATGGAAGGCCAAATAGCCCGTCGAGCAGCCGCCGTCAACGTGACCGGTCACGTGCCGGTCGGGGAGCTCATCCTCGCCATCCATAGGCCATCCGGCGGCGAGGGGCGAAGAGTCCCCGGCATCGGCGCCACCTGCGTTTGGCGATCCGCCGGGTTTGATCACGCCGGCTGATCGCGCCCACTCCACGCAACGTTTGTGGCCGGCGCCCCGATGATTGTCGGTGCTTCTGCCGTACTGGTGCGCCTGCTTCGCCGTCGGGATCGCCTTCGCCGCGGCGGCCTCGTTCGGGGCGGTGACCTGCGCGGCGGCGGTGGCTGTCGGGTTGTCGTTGGCGGCGGTGCTGGGCTGGCGACGGGCGGAACGGATCGGGGTCGGGGCGATGCTGTTCGCGGCCGGCGTGCTGGGCGCGTACCGGGCGGCGCCGTCGGCAGACGCCGCGCCGGGCGTGAATTTTCGCGGCCGCGTTGACGACAATCAGCCGGCCCAACTGGAAGGGGTAGTGGCACACGGACCCGAGACCGCGGCGCACGGCACGCGCCTTGTGGTAGCCATCGATCGTGTCGACGGGCAGGCCGGGTCTGGCACCCTCTGGTTGTCGGTGTTGGCGGGCTGGCCGGATTTCGGGCCGGGCGAGCGGGTGCGTTTTTCGTCGCGTCTGCGGGCGGCCCGTGGCCTGCGTAACCCGGGCCTGGCCGATCCGGCGGTAGCTTTTCGCGCCGCCGGGATCGACGCGCTGGCGGGCGTATCCGCGGCGGGCGACATCACCCGCGTCGGTGGCGCGCCCGCCAGCGGTCCGCGCCGCTGGGCCTTTCGCGCCCGGCGGGCCATGCGCGCCGCCATCGAAGCCGAGGTCAGCGGCGAAGCGGCGGCGTTCCTGCGCACGGCCGTGCTGGGCGAACGCCGCGGCGTCAGCGACGAAGTCGAAGCGCATTTTCGCGCCGCCGGCGCCACCCACGTGCTGTCGGTGTCCGGGCTGCACCTGGCGGCGGTGGCGGGGCTGTTCTTCCTCTGCGTGCGGGCGCTGGCCGCGCGTGTGCCGCGGCTGGCGCTGTGGATCGATCCGCGAGCGGTGGCGGCGGCGGTGGCTTTGCCGGCGCTGGCGTTCTTCACGTTGCTGACTGGCGAAGCGGTGGCCACCGAGCGCTCGGCGTTGATGCTGGCGGTGGGCATGGTGGCGTTCATCGTCGGACGTTCGCCGTCGGGGCCGGCGGCGGTGGCGGCGGCGGCGCTGGTCTTGCTGGCCTCGTCGCCGCTGTTGCTGTTCGACGTGTCGCTGCAGCTGTCATTCGCGTCGGTGGTGGGGATGGTGATGCTGGCCCGGACGCTGGGGCCGCGGGGGCGGCCGGCGCGGGTTTGGGCGCGCGTCGGGTTCTGGTTGTGGCGCTTCGGCGCGGCCACGCTGTCGGCCACCGCGGCCACCGCGCCGCTGGTGGCCCATCACTTCGGCGAGATCGCTCCCGCGTCGCCGCTGGGCAACCTGGCGCTGGTGCCGCTGGTGGAGATGGTCGTCGTTCCGTGCGGGCTTTTCGGTGCGGCGATGGGCGCGTTCCTGCCGTGGCTGGGACACTGGCCGCTGCAGATGGCGGCGTTGGCCACGCGGGCGGCGCTGGCCGTCGCCGCCGTGTTCGGCGGACACGCGCCGGTCTGGGTGTGTCGGATGCCGAATCCGTTCGAGACCCTGGCGCTCAGCGCGGGCTTGTTGCTGGGGGCCGGCGCCGTGGTGCCGGCGGCGCGCGCGCAGCGTTGGCGGCTGGCAGCGGCGCTGGTTCTGCTGGCTGCCGCGTTGACCAGCCTGGTGGCGCGCGAGGTGGCGCGGCGACGTGATCCCAATTTGCGCGTGACGTTCCTCGACGTCGGGCAGGGCGACGCGGCGGTGGTCGAAGCGCCCGGCGGTCGCACGCTGGTCATCGACGGTGGCGGCGCCTACGACGGCTCGTTCGATCCGGGGCAGCGCGTGGTCGAACCGTTCTTGCGCCGGCGCGGCGTGACCACGATCGATCTGATGGCGCTGTCGCATCCCCATCCTGATCATCTGGGCGGTCTGCAGTGGCTGGCGCAGCGATTTGCCGTGCGCGCATTGTGGACCAGCGGCGACGACGGCAAGAACCCAGCGTACGCGCGCCTGCTCGCCACGGCCAAGGCGCACGGCACGCCGACCGACCCGCCGACCACCACGACGTTCGGTCCGCTCTGCGTTGAACCGCTGGGGCCGTGGCTGGGCGATCGCATCGCCGCGCCGCCGGGCATGAGCGTCAACGACGCCTCGCTGGTCTTGCGCCTTTCCTTTGCCGGCCGCGCGCTGCTGTTTCCCGGCGATCTGGAGGCCGACGGCGAAGGCGAGCTGGTCGGTCGCGCCACGGTGGGCCAGACGGTGCACGCCGACGTCTTGAAGGTCCCGCACCACGGCAGCCGGACGTCATCCAGCGACGAACTGCTGGACGCGGTGGCGCCGTCACTGGCGGTGGCGTCGCTGGGCTGGCAAAACCGCTTCCGGTTTCCGTCGCCCGAAGTGGTGGGGCGCTATGCCGACCGGCACGTTCGCTGGTTGCGGACCGATCTGGCAGGCGCGGTGACCGTGACCATCGATCCGACCGGCGCTATTTCCGTTCGCTGCGAACGCGGCTGTCCCTGAGCAGCCGTGCCTGGCGGCGTGCGCCGACGCGGGGGCTTTTCCATCCGTCGGGTGGCGTCTATGCTGGAAGTCCGTGATGACTCGGGTGTCGATAGCGCTGGTGGTCTGCGGACTCGGGGCCGGCGCGTGCGGTCTGCCTGCGCCCCCCGCGCCAGCGCGGCTGTGGACTCTTGACGATTACGTCGCGCTTTACGAAGGGCGCGGCGGCGCCGAGAAGGTTCCGCCGCTGCCAACGACCGTGCTACCGGAGCGCTTGCTGGCCGAACCCAATCCCGGCCAGTACCAGTTGGTGATGTCGCCGACCTTCGAAGAGGGTTATGCCGCTGCGTACCTGACCACTGACCTCTGGCAATCGTTCAACGAGATCTGGGTGCAGCCTCTTTACATCCAGGTGACCGGATGGAACGCCGCCGGCGTGCCGCAACTGTTTCCTGCCGGCGATCCGCGATCGCAGCCGATCTTTTCAGTCGGACCGAAGAGCCGTTTTTACAGCCCGTACTGGGAGATCCTGTACGTCAAGGTGCCGGACGGCGCGCCGCCCTACACGTCGTGGCGAGAGATCGCCGATGCTGGTTCGCTGGAGGTGCGCGCTGGCGGCGCGCTGACCGCTTCGTTGCTGTCCGCCGACCTCATCATCATGCCGCCGGTGAACGATCGCGATCGATTCCCCGATCTGCCGTCGCCCGAACAGATCGGCCCGACGGTGGTGCGCGGCACCGGCTATCTGGATGGCGCTCCCATCGACTACCTGAACTTCGGCATGGGCGCCTTTCAATGGGACGCCGATCGCGTCGTGCAGGAGGTTCCTCTGTTCGACATGGTGTTTCGCGACGACGCCGGGACCGTCCACTCGTTCGGCGGGCCGAAGGTGGGCGGGTCGGGGCCGCTGTTCACCGGCCGCTTGCCGCAACCGACATCCAGCAGCGGGCAGCCGCGCTATGGCGCCTACTGGCGTCTTTACAACGTCGAGATGCCGTCCACCGCCCGCATCTTCGCCTCCGAGACGTACTTCAAGACCTTCCACGACGCGCTGGTGGCCGGGGGCGCGCCGGTCGGGGATCTGCAGTCCCTGGTCTATGACGGCGGCGATCCTCAGCACGGGCCGACGGTGCTGGCGGATGATCTGCGTCCCTTCCTCGGGCTCGTCACCACCCACGCCGAGTGCTTCGCCAGCTTCAAGACGCTGCGTGGATGCGCGGTCTGGTTTTCCAGCCAGACTGAACTGGAAGACGAACTGGACGTCACCGCGTTTCACAAGACCGATCTGACCGTGACCTGTCCGTTCGTTTCTTATCGGGGAAGCCCGGTCGATGCGTCATCGATGATCGCCGGCGGTCAATAGGCCACACGTCGCCGCCGCTCATGCCGTTGCGCTTTCGCATCCTGGCCGTCGCCGCCGACGCGCCCGATCCCGGCCCGGCCGTCGAGCGGCAAGTGGATGTACCCGACGGCGCAGCCGAGATCCGCCTCGGGCGGCGCGACGATCTGGAGATCGTGCTGCCGTTCGCCGCCCTGTCGGGTTTGCACGCGCGGTTGCTCCGGACAACGATCGGCTTCGTCCTCGAAGATCTCGGCAGCCGCAACGGCACCGCCGTCGAGGATCGCGTGCTCACCGCGCACGGCCGGACGCCACTGCAGCCAGGCCAGCGTTTTCGACTGGCCAACATCTGGCTGGTCTTCGAAGGGCCGGTCCCGGCGGGCGCCGGCGCGGTGGAAGGCACGGGCACGCTGGCGCGCCGGCTGGTGAGCGATCTGTTCGCCCACCGCCCCGGCGGCGGCGAGGTGGCCCGTCTCATCGTCACCAGCGGCCCCGACGCCGGCCGCGCGCTGCACCTGGATCGCGCCGATCATCCCTATTCGGTGGGACGCGATCCGGAGGGTGACCTGGTGCTCACCACTGGCGAGCTGTCGCGCGCCCACGCCTCGCTGCTGCGGCGCTGGGAGGGCGTGTTCGTGCGCGATCTCGCCTCGAAGAACGGCGTCACCGTCGGCGACGAACCGGTCGAAGGCGAGCGACGCCTGCATGATGGCGATCGTCTGCGCATGGGCGCGGTGGAATTTTCCTTCGAGGATCCCGAAGATCGCTACCTGCGCCAGATGGACGCGCCGCTGCCCGCACCGCGCCCGTCGCTGCTCGCCGGCGTGTCGGGCGTGAACCTTTCGCACCCTGATCTGTCGCGCGTGCCCATGCCGATGGAGATCGCGCCATCGGGAGGGGCGATGGCCGACGCGCATCGTCCGCTGTCCCACCGCGCCCGCCTCATCCTGGCCATCGCCGGGATGGTGGTGTTCACGGCGATCGGTCTTCTGGTGCTGCTGGCGTTTCTGCCTTAACGGCGCTGGCGCCCCTTTTTGCGCGCCTTGCGGGCGTCCTTGCGTTTGCGCTTTTCCTTGCCCTTGTCGACGTTGCGCTTGGGCGCCTGAAAGTGTCCGCGTTCGGCCGACGGCGTGTTCATCATGTTGGCCAGCTGGTTGACGTCCAGGCCGGCGAACTTTTTCATCTGGGCCAGCTGCTTGAACCCCGGGATCTTTCCCAGCAGGCCGCTCGACATTCCGATCTGCATCATCATCTGCCGCATCATCGCGAAGCGGTTCAGCAGATCGGCGACCTCGTTTTCCTTGTGGCCGCAGCCGCGGGCGACGCGCTTGAGGCGGCCCTGGTCGTAAAAGGCGCTGCGCTTCTTCTTGCGCTTGCCGCCGTCGACCACCTCTTCCCAGCTGGTGACCACGAATCGCTCCGGGTGCCGGCGTTCGTCGTCGGTCATCGACGAGATCATCGAACCGATGCGCACCAGCTCGCGGTCGTCGATCTTGGCGCCCTCGGGCATGGCGTCGGCGACGCCGGGGATCTTCTCGACCATCTCGGACAGCGAGCCCATTTTTTTCAGCACGCCGATCTGTTCGAGGAAGTCGTTCATGTCGAACTTCCCCTTCAGCATGCGGACGGCGTCTTGTTCGGCTTTCTCCTCGTCGACGACCTCTTCGAACTGCTGGATCAGGCCCACCACATCGCCGCGGCCCAAGATGCGGCTGGCCATGCCGTCGGGGCGGAACTCTTCCAGGCGCTCCGACGATTCGCCCATACCGACGAACTTGATCGGCTTGCCGGTGACGGCCCGGACCGACAGCGCGGCGCCGCCGCGTGCGTCGCCGTCCAGCTTGGTCAGGATGACGCCGTCGAGATCCAGCCGATCGTTGAACGCCTTCGCCGTGCCGACCGCGTCCTGACCGATCATGGCGTCGACGATCAGCAAGATGTTCGCCGGGTGGGCGCGCCGGTTGATCTCTTCCAGTTCGTGCATCAACGGCTCGTCGATGGCCAGACGTCCGGCGGTGTCGAAGAGGATGACGTCGCGCCCGGTCTCGGCCGCCACGCGCACCGCTTTTTCGCAGATGTCCGGCGGCGACCCACCCGGTTCGGCGTAGACCGGGATGTCCAGGCGGCCGCCGATCACCTTCAGCTGCTCGATGGCGGCCGGGCGATAAACGTCGGCGGCGACCAGCAGCGGGCGTTTGTGCTTCTTCTCTAAGAACAGGGCCAGCTTGCCGATGGTGGTGGTCTTGCCCGAGCCCTGCAGGCCGACCAGCATGATGCCGGTAGGGCCTTTCTTGGCGAACTTGATGCTGTTGTCGACGGGACCCATCAGATCGACCAGCTCGTCGTGGCACAGCTTGACGAAGTGATCTTCAGGGGTGACGCGCTTGACCCGTTCGTTCGACGAGGCCTTGACCTTGACGATGACGCCGACCGCTTTCTCCCGCACCCGCTTGCAGAAGTCCTGGACCACGTCGAAGCCGACGTCTGCTTCCAGCAGCGCGGTCCGCACCTCTTTCAGCGCGTCATCGACGGTCGCTTCGTCCAGCTCCGCCATTCCTTGAAATTTCTGCTTGGCGGTGCGGAAGCCCTTGGTCAGCGTTTCGAACATGCGCGCGGAATCTAGCCTTTCCGTCGCCCGCGGGCCAGGGGCCAGCAGCTAAGGCGATCGCGGGTGCGCACCCTGGTCAAGGCTTGGGCGGATCGCCGGGGCGGCCGGGGTGGGTGTCGGCGGCGGCGGGCATAGCGGGAGCGGAGCGGTTTTTGCCGCGATTTTCCAGCCACCAAGACTCCCAGCGGGCGCGCGCCTCCTCGCGTTCGCGCTTGGGCAGGTCAAAGTGGTAGCCGAAGTATTCGCCGGTCAGCTGACGGAGATCCTCCGCGGCGGAAAAGCGGATCTCCGATGTCTTGTGGGACAGGCCACCGAACAGCCATTCGATGCGTTCGTCGTCCTGGTGGCCGTTCCACCAGACTCGCCAGCGCCGCACGCCATAACCAAAATCTTGTTTGGCGATCTCCACCAACGCGGCGTGCACCGATTTGGTCAGCGCCGCGTCGTGCTCGCCCAGCCGCCCGAGCAACGCCGGGATGCCCGCCGGATCGCGCAGCTCGCCCAGGGCGGTCACCGCCGGGATGGCGTTGCCGCCGGGCGCATTGACGACGTCGTCGCGCAGCCGGGCGGTCAGGGCCGCGACGCGCGGGTGGCCGAGGTGGGTTCGCAGCGCGCGAAAGGCCACCGTCTGGCTTTCACCGGTTCCGGTCTCGGCGGCTTGCAATGTTTCCTCATCGGGGGGCGCGTTCGCGTCGACGGTCACCACGGCGACGCGGCCGGTTCTTCGCCGCGGCGGCGCCGGCGGCGGTTCGATGGGCGACGGCGCGCTTGGGCCGACCAGGGTCCCCGGTCGCGGCGCCGCGCTTTCCGCCGACAGCGAGAACTCGCCATAGTCGTCCTCGCTGCCACCCGGCGAATCCTGGATCGCCTGCGCTTGCTCCATCACCTGTTGCAGCGGAGCCAACCCCTCGACGGCGGCGGCGGGATCGTCCGGCAGGGCGAGCGCCGCTGCCGCCGCTGCTCGTTTGCCGCGCGTGGGCCGAGGCGTGCCTTCCGTCGAACGCGGCGGGTGACGTTTGCTGGCGGCGGGCGGCTCCGGCGCGGCTGCGGGCGCCTCGACCGTCGGCGGCCCCCTCGTCACCGTCACCACCGTCGGCGCCCGCGGCAACGGCAGTGGCGCCGGCGTTTGTGCCAGCATCCAGCGCCGCGCCACTTGCGCGCCCACCAGGTGGGCCAGCAGACGCAAGAACCGCGGCGGCATCGGCGTGCCGAAGACCATCTGCGCAGCGACGTGCACCCGCACCTCGGGCGCGATGTAAAGGTCGACGTCCAGACCGTGCGTCCCGGCCCGGCGGCGCAGCGATTCAGCCTCGGCCGGATCCGCGCACAGCACCGCCACCCGATCGCCGTGCCGCGCGACCGGCACGGCCAATCCGTCAGCCGCCGGCCGCGGTCCCAGCGTCGCCGCCACCGTCGGATCCACCTCGTCCATCAGCGCCGCTGGCGGCACCGGCAACCCGCTGGACGCAGCCAGCGTTCCCCACACCGTCGATTCGTCGACCACGGCCATCTCCAGCAGCGCGGTGTCCAGGCCGCCGCCGTACACCATCTGCCGCCCGGCTGCGCTACGGACGATCTCCGCCGAGAGCACACCGTCGCGCACCAGACACTCTGCCAGGCCCGACGACATGACCCAGCATCGTAGCCGGAGCCGCCGCCGCCGCCAACCGCGCAGCGCTCCGTGCCCTCAGCGATCGTCGACGATGACGTAGGTGCCGGCCAGGTGATCGTGCAGGGCGCGGTGCTCGCGATCGAACAGCGCCCACAGCCAACCCAGGCCGGCGGGCAGCACGCTGACCACCATGCCGGCCAGGCGAACCATCCCGCGCGTGGCGCCCGGCGCGCGCGCCCGACCCGAGATCAACCGAATCCCCACCAGGCGCATCCCCAACGTCTGGCCGGCGATGCCGGCAAAGTACAACTGATAGAGAATGGTGATCCCCACGAACAGGCCGACCGCGCCCACCGCCATCGGGTTGCGATCCAGGATGCCGGCCACCAGCAGATCGGGGCCGACCTCGCGCAGGCCGGGCATCGGCACCTTGAGCGCGAACGCCGCCACCAGGGTCACGCCGGCGGTGCAGGCCAGCAGCACCGCGGCGTCCACGATCACCGCCGCGCACCGACGGGGAAATCCCGTCACACGCACCCGGATCACCCGCTCCTCGGTTGGTCGGTTGGTCGGGTTCTTGGCAGGCGAGGATGCGCTGGGCATGGAAGCGGCGAACGCGGTCACAGAGCCATTGTGCGAATGAGCCTGGCGATCAGCAAGTTTCCGCATGCCAGCGTCTAGTCCAGCCCACCGGCGGCGAACTGTAGCAGGGCCACGGCCACCACGGCGGCGGTTTCCACACGCAAGATGCGGCGACCCAACCCGACGACGGCAAACCCCGCCGCTTCCGCCAGAGCGATCTCGGCTGAGGAAAATCCACCTTCCGAGCCGATCAGCAGCGTCGTCGATCGCGGGGCCGACGGAAGGGCGGTGCGCAGCGGTTTTCCCGTGGACGCTTCCCACAGGACCAGGCGCAGATCGCCGGCATCGACGGCCGCCACCGCCGCCGCCAGAGGCGCGGGCGCTTCGATCGCCGGCACGTCGGCGCGTCCGCACTGGCGGGCGGCTTCCCGGGCGATGCGCTGCCAGCGTTGCTGCCGCGCGGCCGCCTGCGCCGGCGGGGCGACAGTTCGTCCGGTCAGCACGGGAACCACTCGCGCGACGCCTAACTCGCAGGTCTTCTGGATGATCCAATCCATTTTCTCGCCACGGGCCAGCGCCTGCAGCAACGTGATGCGCACCGGTGCGGTGACAGCGCCGGCGCGGCGATCGCCGAGGTGCAGTTCGGTGGTCCTGGCGTCGGTGTTGGTCACCTGGGCATCGATCTCCGTGCCTTGCCCGTCGAAGACGATTACCTGATCGCCGACCCGCGCGCGCAGCACGCGCGACAGATGATGGTGGGCTTCACCGTCGAGCACGACGCGGGCGCCGCCCAGTTTTTCAGGCGCGACGAAGACCCGAGGCACGTCAGTCCGTCCAGGAAAAGCGCAGGCCGAGCCATTCGTCATCCTGGCGCTGGCCGTCCAGCCGAAAGCCAACCTCCTGGTAACGCGCGATCACCGCCGGCCCGTCGCTGAGTAAAAGTCCCGACAAGACCAGCACCGCGCCCGGGGCCAGCGCCGCCGGCAGATCCGCCGCCAGTTCCAGCAGCACATTGGCCTGGATGTTCGCCAGCAGCACATCATACGGTCCGCGCGCGTCGGACAGCGTGCCGGTCCAGGCCAGGGCGGTGGTAACGCGGTTGCGTTCCAGATTCTCCTGCGTGCAGGCGGTCGCTTCCGGATCGACGTCGATGGCGTGGCCGATCGCCGACGGCCACAGCCGCGCCGCCGCGATGGCCAGGATTCCGGAGCCGCAGCCGAGATCCAAAAATCGGCGCACCGGTTTCTTTTCGATCGCCTCGATCAAGGTGATCACCAGCCGCGTCGATGCGTGCCCGCCGGTGCCGAAGGCCCGGCCGGGATCGAGATCGATCACCCGATCACCGTCGCGAACCGAACCGGGATCCCAGCTCGGCCGCACGATGAAGGTCTCGCCGACGCGGGTGGCGCGAAAGTATTGCTTCCAGACGTCGCGCCATTCGTCTTCGTGCGCGGCGCGCTGGCGAATTACCATCGGATCGACGGTCACTCCAGCCTGGCGGGCTTGATCGCAGGTGGCGTTGACCTCGGCCAGCAGTGCTTCGACGTCAGCGGGCGGGCACAGGGCCACCAGCACCGCGCGATCAACCGCCGCTTTGATCAGCGTGCCCTGATCGCGGATCTCCACGCCGCCGCAAAGCTCGCCGATGGTGGCCGCCAAAAGCTCCGACGCGGCGGCGGGCACGTCGATCTGCACCTCGGCCCAGTTTGGGTCGGCGGCGCTCACGCCGCCGGATCCAGTGCCTGCCGCAGATCCGCTTCCAGATCGGCGACGTCTTCGATCCCCACCGACAGACGCAAGAGACCCTCGCCGATCCCCATCGCCTCGCGCTGCGGGCGCGGGATGGCCTTGTGCGAGAACGACGCAGGGTGGGTCAGCAGCGACGCCACCTCTCCCAGGCTGGCGGCGCGGCCGATGATGCGGACCCGATCGTAGGCCCGCCGCGCCGCCGCGCCGTCGGCGAGATCAAACGACACCATGGCGCCCGGCGCTGCCAGCGTGCGGGTCGCGATGGCGCGATCAGGGTGATCGTCGCGGCCGGGAAAATGCACCCGGCGCACGGCCGGCAGCGACGCCAGCACGTCGGCCAGGCGCGCGGCGTTCTGGCAGTGGCGTTCCATCCGCAAGGGCAGCGTGCGCAAGCCGCGCAGGCACAACCAGGCCGCGAACGGATCCATCACGCTTCCCAGCAGGCGGCTGTAAGGTTCAATGTGCCCGATGATCGCCGCGCTGCCGGCGGCGGCGCCGCCGATCAGATCGCCGTGGCCGCCGATGTACTTCGAAACGCTGTGGACCACCACCGTCGCCCCTTGCCCAAGCGGTTGCGACAGACACGGCGACGTGAAGGTGGCGTCGACGATGAGGGCGATGCCGCGCTCGCGGGCCAGGGCGCCCAGCGCCGGAATGTCCGCCACGCGCAAGAGCGGGTTCGACAATGTTTCCACCAGCAGGGCCCGGGTGCGCGGGCCGATGGCGGCGCGCACGGCCGGCAGATCCCACGCCGGCACGAAGCGCGTGTTGACGCCGTGGCGCGGGCCGAGATCGCGCAACAATTCAATCGACCCGCCGTAAAGTCCGTCGGAGGCTAGCACCTCGCCGTCGCCGTCTCGGTTTCTGGCCAGGGCGAACACCGTCGAGGCGATGGCGGCCATTCCCGAGGCGAAGACCAACCCCGCCTCGGCGCCTTCCAGCGCGGCAATGGCATTGGCCAGCGCTTGCGTGGTCGGGTTTCCCTGGCGCGTGTAGAGAAACCCGCCGCCCGCCGCCGCCGCGTCTGCCGCCGCCGCGTCCGGGTAAGCGAAGTTGGTGGTCTGGTACAGCGGCGGGTTGTGCGCGCTCTCGCCCGCCGGTCCCAGCACCGCTCCCTCACGCGCGATCTGCACCGCTTGCGTGCCGATCCGTCGTTTCATTGTCTCAGCCCCAAAGCGATCTCAACATACATCCGATTGGATCGAAGGCGGGCTTTGCCCGCCGGAGCCCGCGGTTGTCGCTCGCGATCCGCCCCCGGATCTCGTCGCGCCGGGGCGGGCCCGTGAAGGGGCCAGCAGGCCCCTCCCGCGCGCGTTACCAAGGCCCGCGCCCGCTAGCGAATTACGCGGCGCTTGGCTTCACGACGGCGACGCTTGCGCGCCTCGCGCATCTTGCGCTTGCGCTTGACCGACGGCTTCTCGTAGTAACGGCGGCGTTTGATCTCTTGCAGGATGCCTTCCTTGGACATCTTCTGTTTCAAAATCTTCAGGGCCTTGTCTACAGAATCGCGGACTTCAACTTCAAGCGGTCGACCGAGCAGTGTCTCCAAGCGATCTCCTTCCGAAAGAACGGGGAATTGAGCACAGGTGCGACGCCATCGTCAAGCGGCCGCAGCGCGTGAGGGGACAGCGAATTCAGCAAGAAGCGTAACAAACTCTGCGTGGGCGGGCTTATCTTTACAGCGGGTTGCCGTTCGCGGTATGTAGAACCATGTAGGGAGGCGGGCGGTAACGGCGCGATCATTAAGTAGTTTTACCGGGTGTTACGCGCAAAAAGGAGCCAGCAGAATGGGAATGGGCGCGAAGGTCTTCACCGCAACGAAGGCCAAAGACCGTGAGGAGCTAGGTGAGGTTCTGACGAGGTGGATTCGCGACAATCCGACCGCGCGCATCTTGGACAAGATCGTGACCCAGAGCTCGGACAGTGAATTCCACTGCCTGACGATTACGATTTTCTACGAGAAGGAATCTCAGTAGCCTTAGGCACGATGCGTTTCGGCTTCCTGCTCAAGCGTGGCAAGCCGGAAGCGCGAGCGATCGCCGCGGACCTCGGTCGGGTGCTGCGGGAAAAAGGCTGCGAGCTGGTGGTGCTGGAAGAGGACGCGCCGGCGTTGCCTGCCGCGCGCGTCGTGACCGCCGAAGCGCTGGGCTCGTCAATAGACGCGCTGGCGGTACTAGGCGGTGACGGCACGTTGCTTTACGCCGCCGGGTTGGTAGCCGACCACGGCGTCCCCCTGTTCGGCGTGAACCTGGGCAGCCTGGGTTTCATGACCCATTACAGTCGAGCCGATGCCGTGGTCGCCATTCAAGAGGCGTGCGCCGGTCGGTTGCCGGTCGACGAACGGATGCGGCTGCGCGTGACCATCCACGGTGGCGCCGGTGAAGGTGAATCGCGCAGTGTGGTCAACGACGCGGTCATCTCGCAGGCGGCGGCGCGCTTGTTGGATCTCGACGCCCGTCTCGACGGCGCGCCCGTCGCCATCTACAAGGCCGACGGTCTGATCGTCTCGACCCCCACCGGCTCGACGGCGTACACACTGGCGGCGGGCGGGCCAATTCTGGCGCCCGATCTCGAAGCGATGGTGCTGACGCCGATCTGCCCGCACACCTTGACCAACCGACCGCTGGTGGTGCGCGCCGATTCGTCGGTCACCGTCACCAACGTTTCGGAAGGGCCGGTGCGCCTGACCGTCGACGGCCAGTGGGACCGCGCGCTGCCGATGGGTGCCTGGATCGACGTGCGCAAGACCGAACGGCCGCTGCGGTTGTTTCGTGCGCCGACGTCGTTCTTCGGAATCCTGCGCCAGAAGCTGTCATGGGGCGAACGGCGCGGCGAGCGGCCGGCCTAGCCCGGCGCCGGCGCAACCGACAACGTCGACGACCGATGAACACGGGGGGAGACTGAACGTGCTGACGTTGCTTCGGATCGCTGGCTTCGCGCTGATCGACGAGCTGGAATTGCCGCTTGGCCCTGGGCTGACCGTCATCACCGGGGAGACCGGCGCCGGCAAGAGCATCATCGTCGAGGCGCTGGGCTTGCTGCGCGGGGCGCGGGCCAGCGCCGACCTGATTCGCACCGGCGCCGACGAGGCGCGGGTCGAGGCGATCATCGAGCTGCCACCGCAATCGGAGGTGCGCGGGCGCCTGGAAGCCGAGGGCCGCGACGCCGAAGACGGCCTGGTGGTGCGGCGCAGTTTGAATCGATCCGGTCGCGGGCGCGTGCACCTGGGCGGCAGCTTGGCTACCGCGGCGGACCTGGCGTCGACGGTGGCGCGGCTGATCGACATTTCGTCGCAGCACGATCAACAGTCGCTGACCGATCCGGAAAGCCAGTTGGCCATCCTGGACGCGTTCGCCGAGAACGAGGCGTTGCGTGCCGAGATGGTGGCGGCGCATCGGGCGCTGGCCGACGCCACGCTGTCCCTGGAGGCCTTCGACGCCGACGCGCGCACGCGCACCCAGCGCGAAGACCTCTTGAAGTTCCAGCTTTCGGAGCTGGAAGGGGCGCGCCCGCAGCTGGGCGAGGACGAGGCGTTGCGGGCCGAGCGCGAGCGGCTGCGCGGCGCGGAGAAGTTCTTCGCGGCGGCCTCGCGCGGCGAAGAGATCTTGTACGCGCAAGAAGCGGCGGTGACCGGCCAGATCGCGGCGGTGACGCGCGAGCTGCAACCGCTGTCGGCGCTGGATCCGACGCTGTCTCCCTTGCTGGAACGCCTGCAGACCGCGCAGGCTACGGTCGAGGACGTGGCGCGCGATCTCGGTCGATATGCGGCGGGCATTCGATCCGATCCGGCCCGCCTGACGGAGGTGGAAGAGCGGCTGTATTTGCTGGGGCGCCTCGGCCGCAAGCACGGCGGCTCGCTGGCCAGCGTGATCGAACGCTGGCAGGCGATGACCAGCGAGCTTAACGAGATTGGATCCTTCGAAGAAGGTTTGACCCAGCGGCGCGAAGCGCTGGCGCGTGCCGAGGCGGTGGCGCGCGCGGCGGCGTCGGCGCTGACGGCGTCGCGCCAGAAGGCGGCCGGCGGCCTGGAAAAGAAGGTGAACGCCACCCTGCGCGAGCTGGCCCTGGGCGGGACGCGCCTGCCGGTGCTGATCGAAACCCGTGCCGAGATCGGTCCATCGGGCGCCGACAAGGTGCAGTTCCTGTTCGCGCCCAACCCCGGCGATCCGCCGCGGCCGCTGGCCAGGATTGCTTCGGGCGGCGAGCTGTCGCGGGTGATGCTGGCGGTGAAGCAGGCGCTGGCGAAGACCGATCAGGTGCTGACGTACATCTTCGACGAGGTCGACGCCGGTGTGGGCGGCGGGGCCGCCGACACCATCGGACGCAAGCTGCAAAAGATCGCCGAGGACCGCCAGGTCGTGGTGATCACCCACCTGGCGCAGATCGCCGCCTGCGCCGATGCGCACATTCGGGTGACGAAGACAGCGGCACAGGGCCGCACGCGGGTGCACATCGAAGCCATCAGCGGCAAGGAGCGCACGGGAGAGATCGCTCGCATGCTGGGCGGCGCCACGCCGTCGGCAGAGGCCACCGCTCACGCCAACCAGATGCTGCGCCGGGCGCGGCCGTGAGCGGGCGGCCCCCCTCAAAACGGCGCAGCGACGATCATCCAGGACCGGAGCCGAAATCCGTGCGTGAGCTTGCTCAAGCGACCAGTGACGAAATTGACCCCTTAGAAACGTCATGCTACCTGGAGGGTGAGGACGCGCCGCCCATTTCGGCGGAATCCCCCGGAGATTTGGCAGAATTGGCACGTAGAAGACGCAAACGGCGCTCGGTCGAGATCCGCAACTCGCTGCGCCTGGGTGCGCTGTTGATGGCCCTGGTTGGCGTCAACATCTACGTCTTCTTCTTCAACCGCCACACCGCCCCGCGCGACGTACTGAACCTGCAGTCCACCTCCAAGACGATGGAGATGCAGAAGCAGGAGGTCGTGAAGAAGGACGCCGAAAGCGCCCGGGGCAAGCTGCGGCAGCCGACCAAGGCCGAGCGCGCGACCACGCTGGCGCTGCCCTCGCCCGCGGCCAATGCGGTCGGCGCGCCGGCCGTCGCGTCGAACACGCCGGCGCCGCCAAAGCCGCTCTACGAGATCCCCTTCGCGCCGCCCGACGAGAGCCTTCCACCCGTCGACGAGGCCCCGTCCGGGCCGGTCGAAAAGACCATCGGAAACACCGACACGCTGGGCGCGCTGCTGGCGCGCGAGGGCTTCGGCACGCAAGGCGGCAAGGTGGTGGCAGCCCTGAGCCGCCTTTGCGATCCCAAGCTGATTCGCGGCGGGCAGCACTATCTGGTGCGCACCGACGAGGCGGGCGCCCCCGAATCGTTCGAGTACCACCCGACCGCGGTCTCGCGTTACCTGATCGAAAAGCAACCCGACGGTTCCTGGAAGGGCCGCAAGGTCGAGCAGCCGGTGAACATCCGCACCGTCGAGGCGGCGGGCGTGGTCGAATCGTCGCTGTACGAATCAGTGCAGAAATCCGGCGAGGCCACCTCGCTGGTCAGCCTGATGGTCGAGTTGTTCGCCTGGGACGTGAACTTCTATGTCGACACCCACCCGGGCGATCACTGGAAGGTGATCGTCGAGAAGCAGTACCTGGGCGGGCAGTTCTACAAATACGGAGCGCTGCTGGCGGCGGAGTACGGCGGGAAGGTGGGCACCTTTCGCGCGTTCTACTGGAAGCCGCCGTCGTCAAAGACGCCCGGCAAGTACTATGACGAGCACGGCCAGGCCATCGCCAAGACCATGCTGAAGACGCCGCTGCGGTACGTGCGCATCAGCAGCAAGTTCGACCGCAAGCGCTTCCATCCCATCCTGCACGTGGAGAAAGCGCACCTGGGCATCGACTATGCGGCGCCGGTGGGGACGCCGGTGTGGGCGTCGGCGTCGGGTCGGGTGGTCGAGGCGCAGATGAAGCGGGGGTCGGGCAACACCGTGGTCATCAACCACGCCAACGGCCTGGCCACGCGCTATTACCACCTGTCGCGGTTCGCGCCTGGCCTGCGCGTCGGGCAGATGGTGCGGCAAAAAGACGTGATCGGCTTTGTCGGGACCACTGGTCTGTCGACGGGGCCGCACCTGCATTTCAGCCTGACCAAGAACGGCGCCTTCGTCGATCCCAGCAAGATGCAGGTGACGCGCGATCCGTCGGTGCCCGAGCGGGCAGCGTTTCTGGAAGCCATTCGTCCCCGGGTGGCGGCGCTGAAGCTGCTGCAACCGGCGGCCATCGCCCGCGCCGAGTGACCGCGGTCCGTCGCGCGGCCCACGGCGCGGCGGCGCGATCATTTTCGCCTGCTATACTGCCGTTCGCATGCTTCGCGTTGTGCTTGGGTTGCT
Organism: Polyangia bacterium; assembly: GCA_036268875.1. Lineage (GTDB taxonomy): Bacteria > Myxococcota_A > Polyangia > Fen-1088 > Fen-1088 > DATKEU01. Next base: position 43,133 of record DATATI010000015.1, read on the forward strand.
GAAGGGCGGGTTGATCGGCGCGGCGGTCGGCTTCGGGGCCTTTCGGTTGGGGATCGCCGGCGGCGTGCTGGCCTTTGTCGTCTACGGCGTGATCGGCGCCCTGGTCGGTCTGCTGGTGGGCCGGCCGCCCTGGAAGCAAGAGACCTTCTGGACGTCGATCATCAAGGGCATCTTCGGCTTGCTGGTCGCCATCGGTCTTTACTGGGGCGCGCACAAGCTGCTCGGCACCACGCACCTGGCGTTCGTCACCGGCCTCGGCGCGCCGGACCTTCCGTTTGTCGATGTCCCGTTCCTGCTCGGCCCGATCATTGGCGCGCTTTACGGCATCTTCGTCGAGGTGGACGACGCCAGCGGCAAGGCGGAAGCCGCGGCGGGCGGCAGCGCCGGCGGATCGCCGCCGCGTCGCTGATCAAGCGCCGTCAGGCGCTTTTCGGCAAACACCGTCAGGCGCTTTTGGGATCCTCGGGTTGATCGAAAGCACCCAGCTCGCGTAGGACGTCCTCGTCTTGCTGGGCTTCCTCGGTGGCGGGGGCAGCCTGGGCGGCGGCCTGGGCGCGGGCCTGCCGATTTTCGACGAAACGCCGTTTCATGAAGATGATCGACTCGGTGATGCCGAGGATGATGTACGCGGTGATCATCACCAAAAAGATCAGCGCCTTGGTCACGCCGTTCATCGCCACCAGCGCCCCACAGCCCAGCGCCAGCAACAAAAGGCCCACCGTTTTGCGGTTGAAGCGCACGTCCTTGAACGACCGGAAGCGAATGCGCGAGACCATGAAATACGACAGCGTCAGCACCACGCCGGCGACGAAGCTCTCGCTCAGAACCCGGTAAGGCAACGAGTGCGTGGCCAGAACCATCAGCACCAGCACGCTGGCGGCGGCGGGGATGGACAGGCCCAGCGTGTACTTGCCCGGGTCGTGGTGGCCGGCCTCTTCCTCGCGGCGCGACAGGACGTTGAAGCGGGCCAGGCGCATGGCGCCCGCGCAGACGTAGAGGCCGGCGATGAAGATGCCGCCGCGGCCAAAACTGGTCAGGCCCCACTTGTAGACCAGCATCCCCGGCGCCGCGCCGAAGGTGATGACGTCGGCCAGTGAATCCAGCTCGCGCCCGAGATCGGTCTGGGTGCGGGTCAGGCGGGCGACGCGGCCGTCGGCGGTGTCAAAGAAAAAACCGAAGCAGATGGCCAGCGCAGCCTGGTACAAATCGGCTCCGCCTTGCCCCGACGCCGACAGCGAGATGGAGATGAACCCGCAGAAGACACTGGAGAGCGTGAACAGATTCGGAAGAATGTAGTAGGTCTTCCGGAAGTCCACGGGCCGAAGATACCATGGCGAAAGGTCACCGTTGATCCGAGCAATCTGCAACGTTTTGGTTTTCGTGGTTGTCACAATTGTGCTGGCCACCCTGGCGATCGTCAGCGGTCTGTTTGATCGCAGCGGCGACACCGTTTTGCACCTGGCGAAGTTCTGGTCGCGGCTGGTGCTGGGCGTCGCCGGCGTGAAGGTGGTGGTGCACCAGCGGGCGCCGCTGGAAGGCAAGCGGCCGTATATCTTCATGGCCAACCACCTGAGCGCCGCCGATATCTGGTCGCTTTACGTGGCGATCCCTATCCCGGTGCGCATGATCGCCAAGAAACAACTGAGCAAGCTGCCTATGGTCGGTTGGGCGATGAGCGTGGGCAAGTTCATCTTCATCGACCGCCAGAACGGAACCTCCGCCCGCCGCAGCATCGATGAGGCCAAGCGCCGGATCCACGAGGGGACGTCGGTGCTGATCTTTCCGGAGGGTACCCGCTCGCGTGACGGCAAGCTGGGCCTGTTCAAGAAGGGCGGATTTCACCTGGCCGCCAACTCGGGGGCCGACATCGTGCCGGTGGGCATTCGCGGCACCCGCGACGTGATCCCCAAAGGGAGCGTCCTCATCCGGAAAGGCGTGGTGAGCATCGAGATCGGCGAACCGATCCCCACCGCCGACATCCCCGAGGCCGATCGCCCGGCGCTGATGGTGCGGGTGCGCGAACTCGTGGCCGGAATGACCGGCCAAGAGCTGGCCGAGCCGCCCGCGGAACCGCCGCCCCCCTGAGCGTCCGGCGATCGCCGTGCCGCTTGATTCAGTAAAACACCTTCACCAGCGTCAGTCCTTGCGGTGGCGCCGTCACGCCGCCGATGGTGCGGTCGCCGGTCTCCAGCATGCGGGCGATGATGGTGGGGGCGATGCGGCCGCGCCCGATGTCGACCAGCGTGCCGACCAGGATGCGCACCATGTTTTTCAAAAACGCGGTCGCCTCGACCTCCAGCGACAGCAAATTTTCCAGGCAGTCGACCTCCAATCGGCGGACCACGCGCACGGTGGTGCGGCGTTCGCAGTCGCTGGCGCGGAAGGCGCGAAAGTCGTGTTCGCCGCACAGAGCCTGGGCGGCGGCGCGCATGATGTCGAGATCAAGCTTCCCGCGGTAGTGCCAGCTGCGCCGGGCCCGCAGCGGCGAACGCACCAGATGGTTCCAGACCTGATAGCGATAGATTTTCCCGCGCGCCGAAAAACGAGCGTCAAAGTCGGCCGGCGCCTCGGCGACGTCCAGCAGGGCGATGTCGGGCGGCAGGATCGAATTGAGTCCGCGCAGAAGACCGAGTGTGGGGATGGCCGCCTCCAGCGTCAGGTTCGCCACCTGGCCGGCGGCGTGCACGCCCGCGTCGGTGCGGCCGGCGCCGCGCACCAGCACGGTCTCGCCGGTCATTGCGGCGATGGCGTCCTCGATCGCACCCTGCACCGTGCGCTGGCCGGGTTGGCGTTGCCAGCCGGCGAAGTCGGTGCCGTCGTATTCGATGAGGAAGCGGAGGTTGCGGCTCAAAACTCGAACAGTATGCCCGCCGCCCAGGTGGTGTCGCCGAGGTGGATCTTGTTCGGCTCGCCCAGGCCCGAGATGTCCGCGTGGCTGAACTCGACGAAGATGCTGGTGTGGTTCACGCCCAGCTCGTCGTCGAACGAGCGGGCGGCGTCGGGGTCGATGAAGTCCAGCACCAGCGCCAGGCCGGCCGCCACGTGCCAGCCGAACACGCCACCGCGGGCGTGACCACCGCGGGCGTCGGTGGCGATCTGCCCGTTCGCGTCGTCGATGCGCCACAAGTCATAGTCAAAACCGAATTTGCCGTAAGGCACGACCGGGATCTGCCGCTCCTGGAACAAATAGTCGAACCGGTAAACCGCCGACAGAGAGAAAGGGATGATTTGTAAATTCGATGTATCGGCGGTCAGCCCCGAGCCGTTAGCCGCCGGGCTATCGGCGGTGGCGGAGAAGTAGCCGACGCCTGCGCCCACGGCCAGCGAGCCGACGCGGTGGAGGATCTGCCAGTCGAATTCGATCTGCGACATCAGCCGGCTGCCGCTGCCGAAAAAAGTTTTGTAAGGGGTGCGGCCGGGCGTACTGAACTCCGAATCGATGTCCGGCGTGTAGGGACCGAAGCGCACCTCGAAGGCGAAGTTTTGTGAGCTGCGGTATTGCTTGGCCTCGTCGGGCAGCATCGGCTGCGCCAGCGCCCGCGCCGTCGGGAGGGTCAGGGCGGCGGTCCCCAGCGCGATCGACAGCGCCGTGGCCCGCAGAAATTGCCCGGTCATGGCCGCCTTCGCCGCCGCCGGGCCGCCAGCAGCACGGCGGCCGACGCCACGCCCAGCGCGGGGAAGGCCATCCAACCGCGCCCGGACGACGACCCCGGCGGCACCGCGCAGTATCCGCCTGCATCGCTGCCCGGTTGCATGTTCCCACCTGGCATCGACGGATCAGAGTTGCGGTACTTGCTATAGAAGTCGTCGCTTTCCAGCGGTTTCCCGAAGACGTCGGGTTCCGTCAGGCTGGGGTTCTTGTGCTTGTCGATGGTCACCACGCTGACCCGGTACCAGATGTCGTTCTGCAAAATCTTCACCCGGGCCGAGGTCGCCGCCGCCGACAGAAGATCGGAGCAGAGAAAAGCCGGATCCAGGCTGGCCACGCTTTGGCCGGCGGGAAACTTGTCCGGGCAGTTGGTGGTGGGCGTCTCGAAGTTGGGCTTGTAGTCGCCGGTGTCGAAGACCTGAAACTGGCCGGCACGGTCGCAAAAGATCTGGTAGCCAAGGATGCCGCTGGTATCCGAGGTGGCGGGGACCGACGTCCAGTTGACCACCACGGCTTCGTTGCCCCCGCGGGCGCTCACCGGATCGGGCGCCGGCGGTGGCGACAGATCCAGCGGGATCTGCAGGCTGGTCCCCAACGTGAACGTGCCGGTGCCGGTCTGATCAACCAGCAGGAAAATCGTCTGTACGGTCAGTTGCTCCGATTGCACGCACGGATCGTTGCTGACGGTGGTGCCGCCGGTTCCTACCGTGATGATGCCGCCGTCCGCGTCGATGGTCGGCACGGTGCCGTTCCCGTGGATCTGGCTCAAGACCTTGGCGGTGGTGGGAAATGTTTGGCCTCCGGCGGCGGCGAAAGCCGGCAGCGTTCCCGATCCCAGAAGGTCGCACTGACTTTCGCGGAACGGAGGCTGCTGATCGCAAGAGACCCCCACCCAGACCTGGTACGACCCGGTGGTGATGAGCGGGCGCTTGGCCACGCCGCTGGTGCTGAGCGCGGCGAAGACGTATGTCGGTCGTTCGCACTCGCAGTTGGCCTGGTTGAAATAGGTCAGAAGGTCATAGGTGGTCAGGTTGACGTTCTGGGTGCCCTGTACCCCGATGAAGAAGTCGTCGGTGCCCAGCGTGCCGACGGTGCCGATGGTGCCACCGGTGCCGGCGACCTGGGCACGCGCCGGGCGGGCCGCCAGGAAAAATCCCGCGGCGAAAAGAAAAATAGCCGCCGTTCTGGCCCCCTGAAATCTCACGGCCACAGTCGTCTGCAAACGTGGTGCCCCGGCGTTGTCCCGGAACGACGTCGGCCCTGAGGGCTCATTTGTCGACATGGCTCGAAGCAAGGGTAGGGCGTGACATTTTGGCAGGAGCGCGTGCGTATCCTAGCAAAGACTCGCCAGAAGCGCGGTGGTTAGGAGGCGTCCGGATGCAACGGCAGTCCGACGTTGCGCAAGGCCCGCCCAAGGTCGCGCACCACCTCGTCGTCGACGGGACGGGCGCCGAAGCGGGCGGCGCCATACAGGTTCGCCAGGCGTTCCAATTCGTCGCTGCCGCGGACGTTGGCCAGGACCACGCGGCGGGCGTGCTCTCGCGGGGTCTCCGATGATCGGCGGCCCAGGCCCCGCCGGGCCAGGCGATCCAGGACGCGGTGGTAAAGGCGCACCACCGGCGCGGCGTCGGCGGGTGGACGCCAGGCGTGCGTGCGCGGCCGCGGCGTTCGCCAGGGTCGGCGGGCGAAACGCCAGACCACCCACACCGCCAGCGCCACGCCGACGATGATCCCAATCTGTCGGCCCACCGGTATTTTGACCGAATGGTCGCTGCTGGGGGACGACGTGACGCCCATGCGACGGCCGAGCTTCCGCGCGAGCTCAATCTGCCGGCCGATGTCGTACCCGACCACCCAACGGGTCCAGAAAAAGTCGACCGAGTCGATGAGCTGCCGCAGCCGGCTCCAGCGCGTGCCGGCCGGCGCCGCCGGCGTGGCGTCGACGCGCACCCAACCGATCTCGCCCACGTACGCTTCGGCCCACGAATGGGCGCGGTTGTCGCGCACGGTGATGTAGCGGCCGATGTCGTTCCATTCACCCCCCAAAAATCCGTTCACGTACCGGCTGGGGATGCCGCTGGCCCGCAAAAGCACGGTGATCGCCGAGGCGAAGTACTCGCAGTGGCCGGCCTTGTTTTCGAACAGGAAGTCTTCCAGCGGATCGACGCCGGGCGGGTGGCGCGGCAGGTTGGTGGTGTATTCGTGCGTGGTGCGCAGCCAATCCATCAACGCCACCAGCTTGGCCGGCGGGTTCACCCGGCCGGCGGTGATCTGCCGGGCCAGCTCGGTCACGCGTGGCGACAGCGACGTCGGCAAAGCCAGGTACGGCTCCAGCACGGCGGGGTCGACGTCGCGCAACGGCCGCCCCGCCGACGCGCGCGCCATCGAAAGCGAATCGCGCGAGTAGGCAACGTAGTGCGTGCCACCGTAGGCGCGGGCGTCTTCGCTGTCGTTGATGCCGCTGTCCAGGGGGGCGATGCGCATCGCCACCTCGCCTGACCAGCGCGGCGCCAGCTTCAGCGTCGCCACCGTACCCAGCTTGGCCGCCGGCAGCTCGACGCCGATGGGATGGTCCAGGGCAAACACCACCGGCACCGAAACCCCCACCACGTCGATCTCCTGGCGATCGGCGCCGCGCAGCCAGTCGCCGCCGCGGTGCGGATTCTCCATGCGCGGCTCACGGATGGCCAGCGCGTAGCCTTCGTCGTCGATCTCCGTGCGCAGCTCGGGCCGGCGCGAACGCACCCAGTGGCCGCGGTCGTATGTGTCGTAGACGGTGCCGCGCCAGTAAAGGCGTTCGATCTCCCGATCGCGAGCCCGGTCGTTGGGGATGGCGGCGATGCGCGGCATCGTGGCGCGTAGGGCGACCACCTGATTGTCCGTCGACAAGATCCCGTATTGCCCCAGCGTCACGTCGTCGGAAAAACCGATCAGGTTGCGGGTGGGCCGCGGGCCGCCGAGCACGAACCCCGCCCCGATCCGCGGCACGATGGCGAAGGTGGCGATCGAGCCGGCGAACACCGTCAGGGCGATGAGGCCGGTGGCCGCGAAGAAGGCGCCGCCCACCACCCGCCGCGAATTCAGGATGCGATTCACCCCCACCTTCTCGCTGGGCGCCTGCGCCGAGTGTTTGACCAGATAGTTCTCTTCCATCTCGCGGCGCAGGTGAAACAGGATCAGGGTCCACGTCGCCAGCACCACGTAGCCGGCGAAGCTGACCGCGAAGAGAAAACTCTGCGCCAGCGCCGCCGCCGCCAGGACCAGCAAGAACGACAGGATGTAGATCTGGAGATAGTCGCGGTTGCCGCGCCGGTGAAACAGCTTGAAGGCGAGGAGGAACATCACCAGGTTCAAGATCGGCGTGAGATCCGGCTCGGGCAGGCGCTGCCACAGTTGCCAGGCCGCCAGGGCAAAAAATGCCAGCGCCAGGAGCCGCAGTGGCAGCGAAAGGCGATCCAGAATGTTCGCCAGCGACGTGCCCGGCTCGGCGAACCAGGAGATGGCGGCGAAACCGATCAGCAGCCCGGCACCGAGAGGCGGCAGCGCGTTGGAACTGGCCAATGTGGCCATGGCGTTGCCCACCAGCAGGTACGAGAACAGCTTGTGCGTGGCCTGAAACCTCACCCGCGGCGCTCCAGCGGTTGTGGGGTGCCGCGCTGGTTCTGCGCCTCGGCCGGGCGGCCCGGGCGGATGCGAATGCAGGGCCCAGGCGCCGTCGGCAACTCGTTGTTGGCCGCGTCGGCGCCGGCGCTGGCCACGTCGATCAAGGCCAGCGCGCGCATGATGCGGGTGTTCTGGCCTGGCCCGCGCGCGCCGGCGATTTGCAGGCCGCGCGCCAGGAAGGTCACGCGGTAGCCGCGCCGCAAAAGCTCGGCCGACACCGATGCCGCCAGCGAGACCGCCTCCTCGAAGGCTTCGGGGCTGCCGCCGTCGTCCGCGGTGCCCGGCATTGAGTTGTCGAACAGCACCGTCGCCGTCAGGCCCTCGTCGTCTTCGTTCTCGCGCACGAAGGGCATTCCACGGCGGGCCGACGTGCGCCAGTGGATGTCACGCGGGTCGTCGCCGTGGCGGAAATCGCGCAGGCCGAAGAAATCGCCGCCGCGGCTGCGCCAGCGCATGCGGCCGCGCCCGTGCTCGGCCGGCAAGCCGCGCAGCAACTGGTCCGGTACTGGCACCAGCGCCGGATAGATGATCAGCTCGGCTGGGTCGGTGACGTCGCGCGATTTCTGGATCAGGCCAAAGGGAAATTTCGTCGACAGGCGCAACCCCGACAGGTGCTGGCGGCCGCGGCGGGGCATCATGTGCCGGTACGCCGTCTCCTGCGTGCGGCCGGCCGGCAGCTTCAGGAAGTAGCAGCGCTTTTCGATCGGGCGGCCGTCCATCAGGTCCTCCACCTCGACTGAGAAGGACGGGATGCGGCGTTTGCCGTTGGTGAGCGCGATGCCCATCAAATAGGGCGCGCGGGCGTGGATGTTGGTTGGCGGGCTGCGGCGGACTTCCAGGCTGCGCAGGCACAGCTCGGACAGGACGCCGCTGGCCAGGATCAGGCACAGCATCATTCCCCAGACCAGAAACAAAAGATTGAGGCCGGCGTTGATGGCGGCCAGGCCGATGAGCAGCGTGGCCATCAAGAACCACCAGCCTTCACGGGTGGGTGGAAAGCGCCGGCGCGGCTTCAGCCACGTCCACACGCGCCCGAGGAACGCAGATAGCGTCACGCGCGTCAGCCCGGCGCGGGGAGGCGTTCCAGGATTTCGACCAGGATGCGCTCGGCGTCCAGGCGCGAACGCCCCAGCGAATCCGAGTGCGCGGCCACCACCAAGCGATGCGCCAGCACCGGCACTGCCAGCGCCTTCAGATCGTCGGGCAGCACGTATTCGCGGCCGTCGGCCAGGGCGGCGGCGCGGGCGGCGTTGCGCCAGGACAGCTCGCCGCGGGGCGAGACCCCGAGCGCCAGGTGCGGCGATTTTCGGGTCTCGCGCGCCACCGCCACGATGTACTCCGCCAGCTCCGCTTCCAGGTGCACGCGATCCGCCGCGTCCTGCAGCGCACGGATGTCACCCACGCGCAGGACCGGCGACAGCTGTTCCAGTGTCTCGCCGGCGCGCCCCGGCGCTTCCATCAAGATGCGTTTTTCGTCGTCCGCCGACGGATAGTCCATGCGAATGCGCACCAGGAACCGATCCATCTGCGATTCGGGCAGCGGGTAGGTGCCGTAGTGCTCTTCGGGGTTCTGGGTGGCGACCACCAGGAACGGCGCCTCCAGCGGATAGGTCCGCCCGTCGACCGACACCTGGGAATCGCTCATCGCTTCCAGCAGCGCGCTTTGCGTGCGCGGCGTGGTGCGGTTGATCTCGTCGGCCAGCACGATGTTGGCGAAGATGGCCCCGCGGTGAAATTCGAACTGTCCGCTCTTCTGATCCAGCACCGACACCCCGACGATGTCCGATGGAAGCAGGTCACTGGTGAACTGGATGCGGTGAAAGGTCCCGCCAATCGAGGTGGCCAGCGCCCGCGCCAGCGTGGTCTTGCCCACCCCCGGCACGTCTTCGATCAGCAGGTGCCCGCGCGCCACCAGCGTGGTCACCGCGTGCCGGATGGCTTGGGGCTTGCCCCGAATTACCCGCGCCACATTCGCTTCCAGCGCCGCAACGAGCTCGGCCGGGGTCGCCCCCCGCTCACGCGCAATAGCCGTACTCATCTCCGGACCAGTATAACATTGCGCGCCCGGGGCTGATACCGGCCGGCTTCGCTAGCGAAAAAGCGGTTGCAAATGAGGAAGGGCGCGAAGCTGCCTGAGGAAGTCGGTTTCCTGGTCGGCGGCGGCGATTTTTTTGCCTTCCAGCGCGGCCGCCAAGGCTTCCTCGCGTCGGGGCGTGAACGACGGCAAGCCGAGCAGGTTCGGCTCCCAGGGGCCGCTGGCCAACTGCAGCCGCGCCGCCACGGTCGAAAGCTTGGCCAACCAGGTGGCGACCTGCCGCGCCGGCGGGACGGCGGCAGTGTAGGCGGCAACCAGGGACAAGACGTCCTCTCGTCGGTGGGCGTTCAGGAGGACGGCCAGCAAGAAGCGCAGGTCGGGATCGTGAACCATCGTGCGCCGGGACTTAAGAAAGTGAAGCCTCTCCGCGGCGCTGATCCAGTCGAAGAACAATTGTCGCGCACTCGGATCCCGGACGCGGTCAATCAACCTCGCCAGACGGGTGCGATCGCGAAGCTTGTTACACGAACTGATGACGGTGAAAGCGGTGTGCAGATCGGAGCGAGCGACAAACGAGCCCACCTGATCGTCAAAAGAGGGGTCGTCGGTCAGGCGGAGGAGCTCGATGATCTGTATCCACCTCTCTAACGCTTCATCGTCGAAAAACGGATTGTGTGCGATTCCCGGCGGCAAATACGCGAGCTGCGCACCGGACCGGGCGTTTGGCGAAGTCCGGACGACCAAACTGACGGTGGGTCTGTGGAGGTGAAACAGTGAGTGGATGAACGACGGGCCCGCCATAATCGGACGGATGTCTCCCTGGCGGAGAAAACGGGAGCCAATAACAGTGAGATCGCCGAAGCAAAGTTGATCTCCAACATTTCGGATGGGTTGAAATTGAAAGGCGGTTTCGATGCTGGAGCCCGCCAGCACCTGGAACGCGCCCGAGAAACCGTGGTCGTGAATGCTGGTTGTGCCGTCGACCCAGAACAGCGCGTCTATGTGGAACCTTCGGGAACGAAAAACGGTGACTGGCGGTTGGCCAAAGTTCGCCTTCCGATCCATCTGTGCGGGCAGCGTGGGTGGTGAAGACAAAGCCCACCGAACGATGGCGTCTGGCGACAGGCAACTATGGAGCTGTGTTTTCTCGAGAACGCGAACACAGATGTCGGCGAACGGTCCTGCCTCGTAGTCGTTGGCCGACCACGTCGCTTCGATCTCCTCGCCGAGTGACTGGACGGCCGCTATCGTCACATTTTCGACCTTAACATGGGCGTTCTCGTTTTCGCGTCAGGCCGCTGGTCGCCGGACGGCAGAGATGGTTGCCTTGACAGGAAACCTGTCGGTCGCCAAACTCGCCCACTGCTCATGGCCATCGGTGCCGACCGATCTTGGACGGTGAATCCGCTCGTCAGCGCAGCGCCGATGGACGCGGGCGTGGTTCTGATTGATGCGGCCACCGGCGAGTGTTTTGAATTGAATCGCGTTGGAACGGAGATCTGGACTGCCTTGCAAGGCGGAACGCCACCCACGCAAATAGCCGCAGACTTGGCGGACCGATATGGCGTGCCGCTGGCGCAGGTCGCGGCGGACGTGGACCGGCTTTTCGAACAGATGATCGCCCGCGGGATTCTGCGCGTCGCCGTCGATCGATGACGTCC
>DATATI010000016.1 GCA_036268875.1 Polyangia bacterium
AACCCGCGCGACACGGATTCGGCGATGTTCGGCACGTAGAGCACGAACAAGCCGCCGAACAGACAGCCCGGCAGCGAGCCCATGCCGCCGAGGATGAGACCGACGAGGAAATAGATTGAAAGGAACAGGCTGAAGCTGTCCGGGGCGACGAACTGCACGGCAAGTGCGCCCAAGGCGCCGGCGACCCCGGTGTAAAGCGCGCTGACGCCAAAGGTCAGCGTCTTGTAGAGCGGCTCGTTGATACCCATTGCAGCGGCGGCGATCGGGTGGTCGCGGATCGCCATGATGGCGCGGCCGGTGCGGCTCTTCACCAGATTGGCGGCGCCGGCGAACATCACCAGCACGACCGCGAGGGTGAAATAATAGAGCCATTGATCAGTATCGATCGGCAGGAATCCTGGTGCATCCGGTTGATCGACGACGATGCCTTGCACGCCGCCGGTCCAACTTTCGAGACCATGAAATTTCAGCAGCTGCGGCAGCGCAACAGCCAGTGCAAAAGTGGCAAGCGCGAGGTAGAGGCCTTGCAGCCGCAACGCCGGCAACCCGAACAGGGTGCCAACCACGAAGCAGACGCCGCCGGCCGCCGGCACGGTCCAGTAATAGGCAACGCCGTATTGGTGCATCAGGATCGCGGTGACGTAGGCGCCGAGGCCGTAAAAAGCGCCGTGCCCCACCGAGAACTGGCCATTGAAGCCGGTCAGCAGGTTAAGGCCGAGAATCGCTAGCCCATAGATCATCACCTCGGTCAACTGGAAGACGACGAAGCCCTGGAAAATGAAAGGCAGCACCAGCGCGACCGCCAAAACGCAAGCCAACACCCAGTGACGGGTCGTAAGCAGTGCCGCCCGGCGCGCGCCGCGTGCCTGGGCGGGTGCGAACAGTGCGGTATCCTGTTGCGGTGTCGTCATACCCGGCTCACCACGCTGCGGCCAAAAATTCCGGCCGGCCGCACCATCAGCACCGCGACGATCACCAGCAGCGCGATGGTCAGCTTCAGGTCGCGGCCGAAATAGGGGATGAACGTGCCCGCCAGGTTTTCGATGACGCCGACGGCAAAACCGCCCAGCACGGCGCCGGCCGGGCTTGACAGCCCGCCGAGTACGGCCCCGGCAAACCCGTAGAGCAGGACGCCGAACATCATGTTCGGATCGAGAAACACGACCGGCGCGATCAGCATGCCGGCGACTCCACCGATCGCAGCCGCAATGCCCCAGCCGAGCGCCGTCATCCAGCCCACCCGTATGCCGACTAGGCGGGCCGATTCCGGATTGGCGGCGGCGGCCCGCATCGCGAGGCCGAGCCGTGTACCGCGGAAGAACAGGTAGATCAGACCCAGCATCACCGCAGTCACGCCGATCATCCCGGCTTGATGGGACCCGATCAGGACGCTGCCGAACAGCGGCTTGGTGCCGAACGGGGTCGGGAAAGTCTTGATCGTATAATCCCAAAGATAGCCGTCGCCACTGTTCAGGATGCTGAACAGGGCGATGAAGGCGACCAGATTGGCCAGGATCGAGGCGTTGTGCAGAGGCTTGAACAAGATCCGCTCGATG
>DATATI010000017.1 GCA_036268875.1 Polyangia bacterium
GGTTACGGCTTGGTGGGTTCGACGAATCGGAACGGCTCGCTGGAAACCAGGCTCAACAAGAGCTGGTCGGCCTTGTTGCCGCCGGCGGCAAAGTCTGTCGCCAGCTTGTCGAGGATGGTGGCATCGCGCTCGACGGCATCGCGGCTCTGCGCGTTCATGTACACCTTGCTGACGAAGCACGGACCACTGACGGCCGCGTTCCGCAGCACGGTCCCCATCTGCGCCAACCCGTCGAACGTCGCCCCATCCAGATTGCCGGTGGCGTCGACCGGGTGACCGTTCTCCAGCGTCCGGTACTTGCCGACGGCGTCGAAGTTCTCCAGGCCAAAGCCCAGCGGATCGATCAGCGAGTGACAGGCGGCGCAGCTGGCAGCGACCCGGTGCTCGCTCAGGCGATTGCGCATCGTCTCTGTTGGATCGGTGGGCGGCGGCAGCACGGGGACGACGTTGCTGGGCGGCGGCGGGATGGTCTGGCACAGCAGCGTCTCGCGGATGAACTTGCCGCGGCGGGTGGGCGCCGTCCGTTCCGGCAGCGCCAGCCCGGCCAGGATGGCGCCGCTGCCCAGAATTCCGGCGCGTGGCGAATCCGCCGGGAAGTCCACCTTGCGGAAGTCGGTGTTGCCGGCGGTGGGCAGGCCATAGTGCTTGGCCAGCTCGTCATTGACGAACGTGGTCTTGCTGTCGAACAGCGACAGGAAGTCGCCGTGCGTGTTCAGCACCATGTCCTCAACGCGCATCTCGAGCTCGGTTTGCATCGCCGTCCGCAGCGTCGGCGTGAACGTGGGGAACAACGTCGGGTCGGGCTGCGCGTCGTGCAGGTAGTGCAGCGCGTACAGATCGTCGACGAACGCCGCCAGCCCCAGGTGCGCGCGCGGATCGGCCAGCATTCGTTTGGCCTGCCCGGCCACGCCGTCGGTGGAGGAGAGACTGTCCTTGCCCGCGGCGTCCAGCAGCATGCTGTCGGGCACCGTGTTCCACAGCGTCGACGCCAGCCGCGACGCCATCTCGTAGCTGTTGTATTTGAGGCGGCCGCCGTCAGGGGCGCTGGGAGCGCCCAGCTCCACCCGGTAAAGGAAGTTCGGCGACTGCAGGATCGCGCTCACCGCGTACTGCATCCCGATGGTCATCGTGCCGCCGGGCTGACCGGCCAGCGTCGTCGCCAGCGTGACCAGGCGATTGGTCTCGTCGGTGCTCATCGGCCGACGGTACGCGCGCAGGCCCAGCGCCGCGATCGCCTGGGAGGCGCAAGCCGTGTCCGTCGCCGTCTTCGGCACACAAGCCAGCGCCGCCGTCGCGCGCGTGGGATCGGCGAACAACCAGGCGGCGGCCGCGTCGGCAGCCCCTTCGTAAAGCACCACACCCGACGCCGAAGAGACGATCGCCGACGAGCCGATCGCCACGAAGCCATCGGTCGGCTGATCGGGATCCAGCGCGCCGATCGGGACGCCCGCCCCCAGCAGATCGCTCAGACTGTTGGCGAACTGCGACGACGTCAGTCGATGCATGTGCGCCACCGGCTGATCACCGCTGGCCGACGGCATCATCGTCATCCCGGAGTTGGAGCCGCCGCTGCCGCCGCCGACCATGCCGGGGTTGCCCCCGCCCCCCGGCGGCGGGGACGACGTGCCTGGTCCGCTGCCAACCGAACCGGTACAACCAATGCCC
>DATATI010000018.1 GCA_036268875.1 Polyangia bacterium
GCGTCGCTGAGCTCGTTGCGATCGTAACGCAGCAGAAAGCTCAATTGACCGAGACGCAGGCGGAGTTGGCCCGATCGCGGGCGCTCATCGAGCAACAACAAGCGACCATCACCGCCTATCAAGAACAACTGGAGCGTCAGAATGAGCAGTTTGCGCTGCTCAAACGAGCCCTGTTCTCTTCACGCCGCGAGCGCTACTTGCCATCGCCCGATCAACGACGGCTCTTCCCGTCGGAGCCGCTTTCGGCGCCGTCCGGCGAAGACGACGCAGCAACCGATCCGAGCCCCGAAGAACCTCGGTCAGCGCGGCGGCGCCCCCAGGGGCGCGGCCGGAAGTTCGTGTTTCCCGAAGGTCTGCCGCAACGGCGCATCGAATATCCCCTGCCGCCCGAACAACAAGCCTGCTCCTGTTGCCGCACGCAGCGGGTCGTGATTAACCAGCAAGTGACGCGGCAGTTGGAGTTGGAGCCGGCGCAAGCTTACATCGTCGAGTACGTGCGGTTCACCTATGCCTGCCCTCGCTGCCGCACGGGCGAACAGATGCAGACGACGGCCAAGCCGCCCTTGCCGATCGAAAAAAGTCCTTTTGGCCCAAGCGTGTTGGCCACGATCGTTGTGGACAAGTACGCCCGGCATCTGCCCCTTTATCGCGAGCAGGAACGCTTGCTGGGGCCGCTGCGAATCTGGCTCTCGCGATCTCTGCTGTGCCGGCTGGTCCGGGGGACGGCCGAAGCGTTGCGGCCGTTGGCGGCGCGGCTGCTGGAGTTGATTTTGAGCGGCTTCGCGCTGCAAGCCGACGAAACGAAGGTCCGTTATCTGGACGGCGTCAGCGACAAGGCGCTGTTGGGTTACTTCTGGGGCTTCGCTGGCGATTGCGAACATCGCTACGTGGCGTACGACTTCCGAACGTCGCGCGGTCGCGACGGCCCGCGTGAGATCCTGTCGCGGTATCAGGGCTATCTGCAGAGCGACGGCTACGTGGTCTACGAATCGTTGGCTCGGGAAGGGGCCGCCCGGTTGACGCACGTCGGCTGTTGGGCCCACGCACGGCGAAAGTTCGAAGAAGCGCTTTATACCACCAGTCATTCGCTGCTCCATGAAGCGTTGGCGGCCATCGCCAAGGGCGGATCACTGAGATAGTCGCTCCAGGCGTCGAAGTCGATGTTGGTCACCAGGGCCGTCGAACGCTGGGGACCGCGAGTATCGATGATCTTGTACAACAGGCTGGCGACCTGCGCGGACGCCTCGCGTTCGAGCCGGTCGAAGCCGAACTCGTCGATGATCAACAGATCGAAGCGGCAGTAAAAACGGACCCGTTTGGGAAGCGTGTGGTCGGCCAGGGCCGCGGTCAGATCGGCGAACAGTTCGCCGCTGGTCGTGTAGCGCACGGTGTAGCCCACGACACAGGCCTGACGGCCGATCGCTTTGATGATTCTGCTTTTTCCCAGACCGCTTTGCCCCACCAGGACCAGATTGTTCTTGCGGCGCAGGAAGTCGCAGCTGGCAAGCTGTTCGATCTGGGCGCGGTCGATGGTCTGAGCGTTGAACTTCCAATCGAAGTCGGCCAGCGTGCAGACGTCGGGGAAACGCGCGTCCTTGATCCGCCGCTCAATGGCCCGCTCTCGCCGGCGATCGGCCTCGGCGCCGATCACGCGAGCCAGGAACTCCAGCGGCGCCAGGCCTTCCTGCTCGGCGCGCGCCAGATGTTCGTCGAAGCTCTGCTCCGACAGCGGCACGCGCAAGGTCGCGAAGTCGGCCAGCACGCGCTGCCGCAGCTCTTCAATCGAGCCTTTCGTCGCCGGAGTCGCGTTCGCTCGATTCGTCTTGGTTGGATGGGCCTTCGTCGGCCTGGTCTTTGTCGGCGGGCGGCGGTTTTTCATGGCGGGGCTCTTCAAGCAGGGACTGATACTCGGCCGTGGGACGCGGCGGGACGGGCGGATCGGGATGTAATTGATTGAGCCGTTGGCGGGCCTCGTCGGCCATGGTCTCCAGCAAGCCCTTGGGGCGGGCCGTGGCCGCCAGAATGCGTTCCACCGCCCGTAGCGAGAAGGCCCGATAGCGGACGGCCCGCAGCAGCGCTCGCAACAGGTCCGCTTGCGCATACGCGCCCAACAGCGCCAAGACCTTCTGGGCCTCATCTTTGCCGTAACGCCGCGAGCCGAGCAGGCCGTCGAGAAAGCGGACCGCGGCCTCGCCCAGCCGCGCGTAGCCCTGGCGCAACATCTCCAGACGCTCCGCGCCGTCCCGGCGAGGCTGGTGTTCCGCTTGGATGCTTTGCCGGCCCGTTTGTCCGTCGCCCAACAACGGATGGCGGGCCGCCTCTTCCACCTGCGGACTGTAGATCACCAACTCCGTCTCGGTGATTCGCACCGGCAGCGTCTGGCCGAGGTATCGCCAGGGAACGCTGTAGCGGTTCCCGCGCCAGGCCACCAACCCTTCGGCGTCGACCACGCGGTAAACGACGGGCGACGGATCGAAAGCCCGCGCCGGCAAGGGAATCAAGTACGGCGCCTCCTCCGCATGGCGATCGATCGGCCGCTGGCCCGTCGTGCGATGCAGATGCACGTCGCTGACGTGTTCCAGCCACCAACGCGTGACTTCGTTGAGGTGCTCCAGCGACTGGAACGTGCGGCCATTGAGCAGCGAGCTTTCCACGAAGCTGAACGGCCGTTCGATTTTTCCCTTCGTCCGAGGCCGCCGCGGACGACAGGCCCACGGCTTGAAGCCGTAGTGCGTGGCGAACGCCAGGAACCGCGGGTTGTAGATCGGCTCGCAGCCGTCGAAGCCGCTGACCACGACCTTCATATTGTCGTACAGGCAAGTCGCGGCCACGCCGCCCAAGTGCTCGAAGGCCCGGATGTGTTCGCGGACGGTGGTCTCGAAATCCTGACGCTCCACGAAACGCAGATATTGCCGGCGCGAATACGCCAGCACGTAGCCGAACAGCTGCACCCGGCGCCGCCCCTCGACCGTGAAGTCGACGGTGTAGGTCGAATAATCCATCTGCGACTGCACGCCGGGCCCCGTTTCGAAGCGGACCGTCGGCAGCAAGGTCGACGAGGGGCGAGCGAGACGCAGCTTTTCGCGGACGATCGTGTAGCCGCCCGTAAATCCTTGGGCCCGCAGCTCCTCGTAGACCCGCGCCGCCGTGATGTCGGGATAGCGCGCCAGCAGGCTCTCGATCGTCGGCGCCCAGGCGTCGAGCTGGCTCGGCCGAGCGGGACGCCCTGGCGGATCGTCGCCGGCGCGGCCGGCTGCGAAGGCCCTTAGCATTTCGCGGACCGTACTGCGCGAGACGCCCAGTTCCCGCGCGATCGCGCGTCCCGAAGTTCCCGCTTGCCAGCGTTCGATGATCCGATTGCGAAGTTCTTCGGGCGTCATCTTTCTTACTCCCTCTCGCGAACTCGGAAGAGACCCGGCAGGGGCCTTCTCCTCGCCGTCGGCTGCGGTCGCTCAGGTCCCATGTTCGACCGTGCCGTACTGCGCGAAGCGCCCGCGCCCGCCGGGCCTTTTCTGAGCCCGAGGCCTAGGAAGCGCCTGTTTCTTGCCTTCAACTCGCCAACGCCCCCAGCAGATCCTCGGCCAACTCGGCCGCCAGACGGCATTGGCCGCCGAACTTCTCGAACCCCGGCCGCAGCACGCTCCGATCGCAGGCCGTCAGGTCCGCCCGGCCCCGATGCCGCAGCCAGTTCTCCATCCGGCTCAAGCCGTCCAACAACGCCCCCAACTGCTTGTTGATCCGATTGCCCGCCGGGCTCAACCGCGGATCCCAGCTCGGCAACGCGTAGCCGTGCGCCTGCTTCAACGCGCGGCGCGGATCGGACAGAATGAACTGTTCCTGCTGCCGCGTCGCCGAAGCCAGCAACAAGTCGACGGTTCCGCTCAACTCCCGGGCGCTCAACTGCTCGCGGCGCCGGACGAGCAGCAACTCGCCCTGGTTGCCCGCGGGCAACCGCACGAACTGGCGGGCCGCGGTCACGCTCAACAGCCCCAGCCGCAGATCTTCCCGCCCCTCTTCGCACAGCCGCTCCAGCAACGCCAGCCGGCGATGCACCCAACTCTTGTGCCGGCCCAGCAGGCTGGCCGCTTCCGCCTGGCTCAGCCCGTCTTCGCGAACCAGCGCGAACACGATCCAAGCCTCTTCCAACTCCGCCAGATGCCGGCCGATCTGGTTCAGGCCGTAGATGGCCGCCTTCGCCCCGCGCTCGTCCACCTCCAGCCGCCGCGCCGAGAGGCTCGTCATCCCCGGCGTCCGCCGCGCCGCCGAGAGCCGCTTGAAGCCGTCGAGCGCCTCGGCCAGGCCTTCGCGGACCGAGACCGTAATCGGCGCCAATTGGCCCCAGCGGCGCAGGGAACGGACCATCTCCTCCTCCGCTTCCGGGCTGCTCAGGCGATATCGCCGGTAGTGTTCGCCGATTTCCGCCAGCGGCACGGCATGCACCTCTCCGACCGGCCAAGAATCCCACCCGACGTTCATCTCGTAATGCCTTTCGCCAAAGACGCG
>DATATI010000019.1 GCA_036268875.1 Polyangia bacterium
CCGGCCATGCTCCCGGCCGCGTGGAAGGCTGCGCGTCAGGCTGCCGCGACCACCGGCGCACCGGCTCCCGCCCCCGTCAACTGAACGCAACGTCCGGTCAGATCCGTCCAGCCGTCGACTGCGCCCCAGCGGACGGACACGGACGCAATGCCTGGGAATGCACTGCTGTCCGCCGGGGAAAGCCTTGGGGGGCATTCACATCGGGCGGAACGACTTTATCTGTCGCGACATCATTCCGGCCCCGTTCGAAACTTGCGTGTTGGACACAGGGACGCAACGGGCGAACATGCACGCGTGTCCGGCGGGCAGCTATGCACACGGGGTGCACGTGGACAACATTGGTTGGCATGTTGTCATGACAGCCGTACACCGCCGGGAACGCCGGCCGGCAACAGCGAGAGAGTCGACAGCAGCACGCAGGTGCAAGGCATGCACGCCTGCGCCGACGATGTACCGTTCATGACCGGCCTGCGCATCGACCAAAATGTACTACTTTGCGACGGCAGCTAAACGTCGACCAAATTCGGCGGACCTGGGCGTTCGCCCATGAGGATCAGATCCAGACAATTGAACCCCACGGGGATTGCTTCGCGGCTATGGGCGCTTTGGATTTGCGCCACCGCGGCCATGGGCTGCCGTCGGGCGCCGCCGAGGCGCCGGTTGGAGCACCGACCGACAAGTTGGGTGACCGCTGCCGCCAGGCTCGGACAGGTCTGTTCAACATCGGTTGACGCGACCAAGAAAGCCAGCTTATTTTACCGTTCCTTGGGTCACCGACGGTGACAAGAGGCAATTTCTCACCAATGATCCGCCTGAAGCGCTTTGAATGCTTTCGCGGCCATCGTGCGACAAGGCCCTTCTTTGTGCTTGCGGCGCAATCGCATCCGACATGTAAGAAGCGCTGGGTGAGTCGCTTTCTCCTATCTGTAAGTAGCGCACTGGTTCTGCTTAGCGCGAGCTGTCTTGAGCGTTCCAATCTCAACAAGGAGAACGAAAGCTGCGGCGGCCTTGGCCAGTCGTGTCTACCCGAACAGTCTTGTTGTCCCGCCAAGGCACCCGGCGAAAGCTCCAAATGTGTCTATACGAGCACAAATAGCGATAGCTGCGGTGCTTGCGGCACTGTGTGCGGCCCCAATCAAGCGTGCAACTTCGGAAGATGCGTGGATCTTGGGACGTGCGACGTTGGTTATTTCCCTTGCCCGAATTCGCAGCCACCGGGCGGTGGAGGAGGGCCTTGTTGCGTGCTCTGGCAGGAGGTTTGTGTTCCAGCGAACTCGATCAGGGTCGATGGAAAACAGTTCGCGCACTGCGAGAAGCGATAATGGCGACCTGTAGCTCCTTAAAGGTTAAATCATCTCCTCCTGTTATTGGCCAGTCAGTCGAGTCTTGGCTGTCATTTGCGATAACAGTTGCCGTCGCGGCGGATCCCAGGTCGAACGTACCAAGACTGTCGCCCTAGCTTCTGCGGGGCTGGGGCTGCGGCCATATCGAGACAGCGGAAACAGGAAAAGTGCGGCGATCGTCACGGCAACACAGGCATGCGCCAAAGGGCGCCTGGAGCTGATGGCGGTTGCGATCACACAAAACGATAGTGCACCTAGTACCGCGATTGCCAAGGGTGCAAGTGACCACAAACCCGGAAGTCTTAGCAACCAACCCAAGCTGAAGGGTACATATCCTGCGCTTAATAGTGGCAATGTGAGATCGAAAATCGGATTGTCAAACTGTTCGGGGTAGTGTGGATAAACGGCGCCAGACACCACGTTCAATAGCACCGACGGGAGGATCAAACCAACGACCACGGCGGACAGAACAAACTGCGAACGGAGGCGGTTCCACGCCAACGCAATGGACGCCGCCAGAAATGGTGTAACCGAGGCGATATAGCGTGGGCCCACGCACCATCCGGCCCGCCAGTTGGGTACTCCCGCCAAAAAACAGACCATGCAGATCGTCAGGCCAAGGATCGTCGCTGATTCCAAACGAGGGCCCTTAACGATGCCATAGATGGTACCGGCAACTCCCACCAGGAGAAACGGCGAGAAAACGAATAGGCCGAGAGGCACTGAAAACAAAACCGTCCATGCCGCGACAGGATTGGGCATGCGCAGTCCAAATAGTTTCACCTGATTGTGCAGGCTAGCGAACTCTCGATTTTCGAGGTGGCCGAACGGCAAATCCCAGGGCTTGCCGAACAGAATCGTGTGGTACGCGCCCAGTGCCACCGCGGGTGGTACTGCACCCAGAAAGAAGAACAGAGCAGCCGCCCGGTATCTAACCAGGACGTACACGGAGAGTACGACAACAACAAATATCACCTGATATTCGAATACAACGGATAGCCCGGCCAAGGTACCCGCCCCCACGAGGCGTGAAGATGTCGTTTCACCTGGAGGATTCGTCGAGAGCAACATGAATGACGAGAAAACCAGCGCTGCCGCCTGTGCATGTCCTACAAATAATACGCCGTATGGATAGAGCATTGTACCTAACCCTAGCCCCACCATCAGGAGATCGCGGGCCGCGAGCGAACCAGTAACCCGCCACACCCACTGTCCGAAGAAAAAGAGAAAAACGCACATTGGTAGCGCGACTGTTCCCAGACGCAAGGCCAGCGTGATCGCCAGTCGCGAGGGCGGTGCCAGCTTCAGCGCCCGCGCCACCGAGCGTTGTACCCAATAGACCGGGGCGCCGAGCAAAGAGGTTCCGGGGGCCTTGCTGGAATAAAGTCGCCCAGCGACTATTGCCTTATCGTTGACATAACCCCAATCCGCAACGACCCGGTTGATAGACAACTCTCCGAAGTCGACGATGGCTCGAGTCATGCACACTCGGACGTTTTCATTCGGATTGTTGATGTTCTTGTAGTATGGGAATACCGACAGGTATGCGAATACCATCAGCAACCAAGTTACGTTACCGAGGCAAAATGTTTTGAAAAGTCCGAAAAACCTGCGCAACTGGGATTCCGTTTGGTGGCCTATGTGATGAGCACAATTAGGTCTTTTTCCTGCAAAGAAAGCACGCCCGGACTGGTAACCAATTGAAGGGCGCGGCTTGCTGCTCTTCGACGATAAAATAGCGCTCAAGAAGCGCGCGAAACTCGGCTGGACGCCATTTGTGAATATGAAACTCGTCACCTCCCCAGTTCACCCTCCAACCCAGCAATAGTCCGACAGGCGTTTTCCGAACCAGCCCCTTTAGTCTTTCTATAAGCGGATCATTCGGAACCGTGATGACAGCCCGGCCAGCTGGCTTCAAAAGCCTGCTGATCTCGACCAGGATCTTCTCGGGGTCTGCCGTGTGCTCCAATACCTCGGTACACACGATACGATCATATGATGACGTTGCCAGCTTCAGTTCCTCAAGCTCTCCCAATAGAAACTCGACGTTATATCCACGCAGGTTCTCTCGTGCCGTTTGCAAGAATTCTTCCGATACGTCGACGGCGGTTAACTTTGCGTGGCGGAACATCCGCAATACGTGGCCGCCCCCCGATCCGACCTCCAAAATACGATGATTGGGCTCTTCGGCGACCATCTCGCGAATAATCCGCAGACGGGCTTGTTCGATCCAACGGATGAAGATCAAAGACTTGTCGTAGTAGTCGTTGATCGAATGTTCGCGCGCAAGACGATCGTTGGTGGCGCGTGCATCAGTCTCTGTCACGGGATCCTCCTGCGGTTTCGATCTGCAGCTAGTGCACTTCTTGCTTCCATCGTAATGTCGGCTGTATTAACGCCGCCGTTCATTGACATGACGCTGCAGTATAGGTGGTTTCGACGTCGGATCCATTGGAGTCGAATCAACGCAACCGATCAGGGCGCTCCCGGACGCTTGAGCAGGATCAGACCGGGACGTTCGGCGGCGTGGAGATAGCCGGCACGTTCGGCGGCGTGCAGCTCATTGGTTTCGTACGACGAGGGTCTTGTTGTCCCGTAGAGCACATAGTCGCTACCCCCAAATCCCGTGGAGAAATTCCAGCACTGCAGTCGATTCGATACGTGCGGTAACTCGCGGTCGGTGGCCGCCAGAATGGCGTCAGGTGGTACCATGGCCACCAGGTCGGCAATGTCGTGACGCCGCTGGACCTGGGTGGGAGTCGGTGGGTCGAAAACCATAATCTCTCCGTACGCGTGTCGGTAAGCGGCCCGCGGGGGGATGGCGCCCCAGTGCGCGGTGGCAATCAAGGTTCCCACCAGCATCGTCGCTACGGCCGCGCGCCGGCGGGCCACACCGCCGCCGTCGGGCGCATCGGTGATGGCCGCCAATGCCAAGGCGGCGGCTGGGAAGATGTACGGGACAAAGAAGCAGCCGTACTGAAATCCAATGTCCAGCGTCGGGCCACTGCCGGTGGTCAGCAAGGTGAAGAACGCGCCGGGAAGGACGCTCATGGCCAGGTGGGCGCGTCGGATGGGAAGAAAAGCCAGCGGCGTCAAGATCTGAAGGGCGAAGCGCAGCTTGTCGGCCGTCAACAATGTCTTGAAGGTGAAAAGCGGGTTGCTGACGATGGTCTTGATGATGCCGGCGAAATTGTGCGCTCCTTCGGACGGAAACAGCACCTTGTAAAGGTCGGCGAAGCCCCAGCCGCCGACTGCCGGCATGATCACAAAACGGAAGGCCACGAAGTACAGCAGCGATACCGCCAAGATCACCGCGCCGGCGCGGGTCCGTTGCCCGGTGAGAATCAGGAACAGCCCAAAGACAGCGGTGCCGACAGAGATATCTTCGCGGCAGGTGATGGCGAGAATAAAAAACACCGTAAAAAGACCCATCCGGCGCGCATCGAAACAATCAATTGCCGCCAACAAGAATGCGGCGGCCACCGGTTGAAAATGAAAATCGAAGAACTGCGCTCCGTGCAAAGGCGGATAAAGATAGTAGGCGACGGTCAACGCCAAAGCGGTGGACGGCGGCAAACGGCGGGCGGCGAATCGATACAGGCACACGCCCGCCAGACCCAGCAGAACGGCCTGCATGATCAGCAGAGTCTCGGCGGCGGGATGGAGGGCATAAATGGGCAGCAAGAATGCCGTCACCACTTCGGCGTGGCCACGCAGCTCGGTCCAATTGCCGCCGCGGATCAGCGGCGTGGAACGGAAGGGGTGTCCGTGCAGGAAATTAAAAAAAAGGTTGTCGATCTGACCCAGGTCCCAGGTGTACGTGTCGAACCGGTGATGATTCCGTACCGCGAAGAACGCCGCGTACCCGATGTAGAAGACGGCAGCGGCAGCGACGACCAGGGTCATGCCGTGTCGGCGCAACCCAGCCGGTAGCGACGATGAAAAGCGGTAGAAAAACCCGTCTCGGGGACGGGGTGAAAGCGAAGGCGGCTCACTTGTCGTGGCGGTGGCGTAAGCCGAAAAATGAAGTCGCCACAACGGCTGCAGCGCCAACAAGAAGGCCGCCAGCGACAGCGCCAGCATCAGCGGGTCGGGCCAACCGTTGGAGTCGAGCAGCCCCGGGAGCACACCCACCAACCCCAACGGCGCCGCCAGTTGGGCGGCTCGCGCAAGGCGTTGCCGTCCGTCGCCCAGCCGCGCCGGCCAGTACAGGATCGCAGCCATAGCGATCCCAGCCACGGCACCCGCCGCCAGCACCAGCATCAGCCGGCCTCGCTGCCGTTCGGACAAAACGTTGGCCGCCACGAAAGGCCCCAACCAGTGCCCGGTCAGTCCTTCCAGGGCCATGGCGCATGACGCCCCGGTCAGCGCCATCCCAAGCACGGCGCGCGCCAGCAGACCACGATCGCCCTCGAGAAGTGGGCCCGCCATTCGCGACGTCACTGCCGGACCATACCGTAGAGGCCTGGCTGCGAAAAGCCGACGCGCAGCCTTGGTTCGCACGGTACCCGCAGCCGTTTGCGTTCTACGGTCAGCCGAAGGAGAGGCCCATGCGAGCGAGGCGGTGGGACTACTTTTCGTTGCCGGCGTAGACCACCAGGCAGGTGACGTTGTCGTCGCCGCCGCGGTCATTGGCCATCTGCACGAAGATGGCCGCCACGTCGCGATAGAAGTGCGACGTCAGCACCTGACCCACTTCGTCGACGGACAGATAGTTCGACAGTCCGTCCGAACACAGCACGAAGCAATCACCCGCCTGCACCGAAAGCCCGGCCAGATCCGGCTCGACCGCCGGTTCAAAACCGACCGACCTTGTAATGATGTTGCGGAAGCGCGACTCCTTGGCTTCCTCCGGCGACAGCAAACCAGCGCGCACCTGTTCCTGAATCCACGAGTGGTCCTCGGTCAGCTGGCGGGCCTTGCCGTTGCGATAAAGGTAGGCGCGCGAATCGCCGACGTGGCCCAGATAGACATAGCCGCCGCCGAACAGCAGGGCGGTCAGCGTGGTGCCCATGCCCGACAGCGACGGGTTGGCCAGCGCCGCCTCGTAGATGCTGCGGTCGGCCTCCACCACCGCGCGCTTGAGCACGACCCCGAACGTCGCCACCTGCACCGAGCTCGAGCCGGTGTCCGAGGTGTCCTGGTCGTCTTTCGGCGGCCGGTCGGCCAGCTGCCCTTCACGCCAGGCGCGATCGATCTCGCGCTCGAGGATCTCGACCGCCATGCGGCTGGCCCGCTCGCCGCCCAGGTGGCCGCCCATCCCGTCGGCGACGGCGTAAAGCCTGAGGCGATCGCTGCACAGGAAGCTGTCCTCGTTGTGGTGGCGCTTGCGGCCAACATCGGAGGCGCCCCAGCCGACGATCTTCATGTTGAGGCTCAGGGCGTCCCCGTCGGTGGCTTCCCGGCGGTCGGGTTGGGCGTGGTCGTCTTGCTGGGCGCGGCGGCCGGTGCCTCCTGCGATTCAATGACGAAGTCCAGCCGGGCCGGTCCGGCGCCCAGGCCCACCGCCGACAGCCGGCCGAAATCGATCCCTTTGCTGACCAGCGTGTCGCGCACGATGTCGGCGCGTCGTTGGGTCTCCTGGTTGGACAGGCCGGGCGCCTGCAGCTGAATCCGCACCTTCTTCACTTCGGGGTGCGCCCGCAGCAGCAGCGCCACCGTGCCGGCGGCGGCCACCGACGATTCCTTCAGCGACGACGCCAGCGCGCCCCGGCTCTGGAAGGCCAGCTTTGCGTCCAGATCAATGTGGCCGGTTTTGAGGTGCACGATCTCCGCGCCCGGGTCCGGGCAGCCGTCGTCGTCCTGGATGCCGTTGAACGTCTCGGGCTGGTTCGGGCATTTGTCCTGGGCGTCCGGGAACCCGTCGTGGTCGTTGTCGGGATCGGGGCAGCCGTCTTCGTCTTGGAACCCGTCGTTGTCCTCGGCTTGGTTCGGGCAGTTGTCAAAGTTGTCGGGGATGCCGTCGCCATCGTTGTCGGGATCGGGGCAGCCGTCTTGGTCCTGAAAGCCGTCTTTGTCTTCGGCTTCGGCCGGGCACTTGTCGCGGGCGTCGGGGATGCCGTCGCCGTCGGCGTCTTCCGCCGTCGACGGGCAACCGTCCTTGGGACGCGCGCCCTTGCCGTCTTCGGGCGCATTGGGGCAGGCGTCGTTGATGTCGGGGATGCCGTCGCGATCATTGTCCAGCTCGGGGCAGCCGTCTTCGTCCTGGAACTGGTCGTAGTCTTCCGGATCGTTCGGGCACTTGTCCTGCGCGTCGAGGATCTTGTCGCCGTCGTTGTCGGGATCGGGACAGCCGTCGCTGTCTTCGAACCCGTCTCTGTCTTCCGGCTCGGCGGGGCACTTGTCGTTGACGTCGGGCACGCCGTCGTGGTCGCGGTCGCGGAAGTCGGGCGTGAACATCGTGCCCAGGAAGGCGCGAAAACGCGGCGCCCCGATGCCGTTGCCGAGGCCCGCCCCGCCGCCGGCGGTCAGCGACCACATGCCGCTTAATCCCAGGCGGGCCGCCAGATCGAGTTCGACCGGGTTGACGTCCTTGTAGAACTTGGTGAACTCGCGCAGCCCGCTGCGCCCGGCGACCTCCCCGATGGCCTGCAGCCGCCGGGGAAATTCATACGAGAAGGCGGCGCCGTACAGAAGCTGGTCGCCGAGATCGGTCTTGAAACTGTACGAGGTTTCGCGCAGCAAAAGACCCAGGTTGACGCCGACGCGCGCCGGCCCCGATTGCCAGCCGCCGATGGCCCTGATGCGGCCGGTGGCGGTCTTGTCGCCCAGATAGGCCGTGTCCTTGCCGGTGGGCGCGGTGACACCGCCGATGGCCCCGAACGAGACCTGATCATCGTCGCCCAGCGTGGCCAGCAGCGCTTTCAGCTCGATGCGCAGATCGCCGAGGCCGCTGGTGTCCAGCTTGTCGCCAGTGGGCATGCCGGATTGATCGATGACGTCGCCTCTCACTAAGGCGGTGAAAGGCAGGTCCAGCCCCAGCTGCAAGCGATCGAACAGGCCCACCGCCGCGCTGAGGTCGGCGACCAGCTGGCTGTTGACCACGCTGGTCGACGACGGCATCGCCCCTCTGGTGGAAAGGACATAGGGCCGGTCCTGATAGTTCAGCAGCAAGCCGAACGCCGCCTGCTTGTGCCGGGCGACCTCGGCGCCATCGACGGTGAGAAAGTTGCGCGGGCCGATGGCCGGCTGGAAAAGCTGCACGTCCACCGATTTGTCCTGCGCCACCGCGGCGGCGGGCGCGCTTTGCGACCGGGCGCGCCCGATCGGCAACACCAGGATGGCCATTCCAACCAGACCAGCAAGGCGACGCAGCGGCGTTTTGAAGGTCATACGGGTCCCGTCGGGGGCGGCGATAAAGTCAGCAGCGCCAGGATATCCCGTCACCACCGACGGTGTCCATTACTGACCCAGCGTGAAGATGTAATCGTGATGGATGCGCGCGGGCACTGGTTTTCCGTCGCTGCCGCGCGCGGGCCGGAACTTGGCCCGCAGGATCGCCGCGCGCGCCGCCGCGTCGAACTGGTAGCCAGATGGTTTGACTTTGACCACCTTGACCTCTTTGACGTCGCCGTTTTCGTCGATGCCCACGCTCAGGGTGACGGAGCCTTCGACCCCCAGGCGGCGCGCGTCGGGTGGATAAATATCCGCGCTGTTCACCTCGGAGATGATCTCCGGCCATCGCGCGATGTAGATGTCGGCGACCGGGGTGAAGGCGGGCGTTCCCTCGCGGGCGCCCAGCGCGGGCGGCGGCCCGGGTGGGGACGGGCGGCGATCGCCGGTGGCCACGGTGTTGCCCACGGGAACGGCCGTCGCGCTGTTGCCGGCGACGACGGAATCCATGGTCACGCCAAAGACAGGGGGGGCCGGCGGCGCGGCGGGTGGCGGCTCTTGATTGGGTGGCGGCGGCGCGGTGGGCGGCGGTGGTTCGTCGCGCGGCGGTGGCGCCAACACCACTCGGCGCTCTGGCGACTTGCGCGGTGGTGGTGGCGGCGGCTCGGCGTGCACTTCGGGTGGCGGTGGTGGCGGCTCGATGACGTCCATTTCCACCGGTCGTTCGCGGGCGACGAAGCGAGCCGGATGGATGATCAGCACCACCGCCGCGGCGGCGGCATGCACGCCCATTGCCACCACCAGCGCCAGCAGCGGCGCGCGCCACGACGGCTCCGGCACCACCGCCACGCGCTACTTCCCGTCGCTGGCCGCGCCCGGGTCGACGTTGATGGCGAACCGTCGCACGCCGGCCCGCTTGACCAGATCGATCACGTGCACGACGTCGCCGTGTGGGACCACCTTGTCGGCGGCGATCACCGCCTGCAGGTCGGGCGTCTTGGGCAGCGAGTCGGCGATGAACTTGGTCACGAGGCCATCGTTCGCTCGCTCGCCGTTCAGGTACAGCGCGCCGTCTTTCATCAGGGTCAGCGACAGCGTGCTTTTGGTTTCCGCGCTGCCCGACGCCGCCTTTGGTAGATCGACCTTGATCGCCGGGCTGACGATGTACGACGCCGTGACCATGAAGATGATCAGCAGGACCAGCGTGATGTCGACCAGCGGCGTGACGTTGATGTCGACGATCATGCGCCCCGGCTCGTCGTCGCCCCCGAAAGGATTGGCACCCGCCAAAGCCGCGCTCCTACTGTCCCACCGCTGGCGCGGCCGGCGCCGCGGGCTGGGCAGTGGCCGCCAGGATCAAGTGCGCCATGGCGTCGACCCGGCCCAGCACGCGCCGCACTTTGCCCTGGAAAAAATTGAAGGCGATGACCGCCGGGATGGCCACCATCAGGCCGACCGCGGTCGCCACCAGCGCCTCGGAGATGCCCGACATGACCGCGCCGGCACCGCCGCCTTGGTTGCGCGACAGATCGGCGAAGGCCTTGATGATGCCCAGGACCGTGCCGAACAGGCCGATGAAGGGCGCGTTGTTGCCGAGCGTGCCCAGCACGCCCAGGTTTTTTTCCATCTCCAGCCGGGCGCGCGATTTGGCGCTGGCCATCGCTTCACTGATCGCTTCGCTGCCGCGGCCGAACTGCTCCAGGCCGGCCACTCCCACCCGCGCCTCGGCGCCGCGCAGGCCGGCCAGGACCAGGCGCGCGCCGGCCACATCGCCCGCTTTCAGAAATTGCGACAGTTGTTTGGTCAGGCCGTCAAAGTCGATTCCGCCGCCTGAAAGAAACAAGGCCCGCTCCACCATCACCGCCACCGAAAGCACGGACAGGCCGATGAGCACCCACAACACCCATTCGGAACCGAGCAGTGTGAAGCTCAAAATTCGTTCGGTCAGACGCATGCGATCCTTTGGCGACAGGCAAAAAGCCGCGGAAAACTTAGCACAGATCAGCCGCCGTCCAGGCCGTCGTTGTCTCCTTCGTGGGGCGCTTCGTCGTCGGCGGGCGGCGTCGTTTGATCCAGCAGCGCCGCTACGACGACCGTCGCATAAGCACCGGCGGACAGCGAAAAACGCAGGCGAAACGCCATCTGGCCGGGCGTCGGCGATGGCTCGTCCTCGATCGGCGTCGGGCCCAGCTCGACGCGAACGATCACCGGGCGGCGCGTACCGGGCAGATCGCGGCCGGCGTGGCCGAACTCGTGGCGGGTGGCGCCGACCTCGGCCAGCGCCTGATCTTCCAGGGCGCGTGACGGCGTTCCAGGCGGCGGCTCCATCACCCGGCCGCCCGGCATCGGCCCGGTGGGCACCACGGCGCCGGCGTCGACGCGCGGTTGATCGACCGCCGGATCGTCGCAGACAAATTGGCCGCCGCTGTCCGTCTTTTGCAGCACGTCGCCGGCGCGCACTTGCAAAAACGGGCCGCTGGCGGCGCGCAATTCAAGATAACGGTTGAACACCGCCGACTGGGCCGCGGACAGCAGCAGCTTTCGTTTGCGGTGGTCACGCTCGCGCCGCTGGCCGCGCAACAGGGCCAGCCCGGCGGCGGCGTTGTCGCCGGCGGCGCCGAAGCGCTGCTGGCCAAACCGATTGGGCAGTCCGTCGGTGGCGGCCGCGTACAATCGGGCGGCGATCGCCGCGCGCTGGCCGGGCGCTTCCGGGCCGGTCAGCACCACCTCGAATCGGTTGCCGCGCAGGTGGCCGACGCGCAGCTTGTTGCCGTGGCGGCTGGCGACCAGCACGCGCAGCAGGTCGTCGTCGATGAGGCGCGCCCGTTCGGGATCGACGCGCGGCACGCTCATCCACTGCCGGGTGGTGGCGTGGCGATCTTTCTGGCCGGCGTATCCCATATCGCGCCCGTCGACGCCCAGCGCGCCGGCCAGCCGGAACAGGGCGTCCATCGTCGTCAAGCCGCGCTTTTCGATCCACAGATACGTGTGCTCGCCTTCGCCGGACGGTTCGTAGGCGGGGATCTCTTCGACGACGAAATGTTCGATCGACGGAACGAACGTCAGCATCAGGCGCCGGCCGCCGTCATCGCTCGACCGGGGTGTGGCCGCCGCCGCCGTCGCCGCTCTGGCGTTCGCGAATCATCGCCAGGTACATCGCCGCCGACCGATTGTGCGGGGCCAGCACCAGCACCTGCTCCCACTCGCGCGCGGCTTCCGGCAGCCGGCCCTGCGCGTAATAAGACAGGCCCAGGTGCAGCCGCCCGTTGGCGAAGTTGGGATTCTCCGCCCGCACCCGCTCGAACTCGCGCACCGCCGCCTCCAGATCGCCCATCTCGCGATACGTGGCCCCGAGACGCGTGCGGATGTCGACGAAGCCCGGGCACAACGTCAGCGCCCGTTCGTACTCGCGCACGGCGTCCGCGAACAGGCCCACGCCGTGGTAGGCGCTGCCCACGTCGGCGTGCATGTTGGCGATCTTTCCCTTGGCGAACGGATCCAGGCTGCGCGGCGCATTCCGCGACGCCGCCATCGCCGACTGATAGATGTCCTTGGCCTCCCGGTATTTGCCGAGGTCGTTGTACGTCACCGCCAGGTTCAGTGCCGCCTCGGTGTAACCAGGATTGATGCGCAGCGCTTCTTGAAACATCGACTCGGCGTCGCTGAGCCGTCCCTGCTGGTGATAGATCACGCCCAGCATCTGGTAGACGTCGGCGTAGGCCAGGCGCTCGCGGGCCAGCCGCGACAGCAGCGCTTCCGCCTTGTCGTACTCGCGCGCCGTGTAGTGCTCTCGACCGCGGGTCAGCAGCTCGCGGGTGCTGTCATCCATTTTTCGATGGCGCGCTGGGCGCAGCGGCGGGGACGTCGGGCGCGCGCGGCGCCGGCGTTTCGCCGAAGCGGCGACGGATGAATTCCAGGTACAGCTCGGCGCGCCGGGCCTGGCTGGCGGCGCCGAAGTCAGCGACCACGCGCTGGAAGGCGTCCTTGGCGCGCAGGGGATCGTTCATCTTCAGATAGGTCTGCCCTAGCGCCAGCAGCAGCTCGGCGTCGCGGCCGGAGCCCGGGTATCGCCTCACCGCCCCTTCCAGCCGCATCGCCGCCGCCTTCGGGTGGTCGCGGTCGAGATAGAACCGCGCCACGTAGACCTCGTGATCGACCAGGCGCTGCAGCACCTGCTTGCGCAGCTCGTTGGCGTCCTTGAGGTACTTTGAATCGGGGTACTTCTTCACAAAGTCGTTCAGCTCGCGCAGGGCGTCCGCCACCGCCGACTGATCTTTTTCGTAAGACGGCGGCAGGATCCACAGATCGTCAGGCATGTCCTTCACGTAACACTCGCCGATCTTGAAGGAGACGTATCCCTCCTGGACCTTCTCGTGCGTCGGGTGCAGCCGGGCGAAGCTTTTGTAACTGTCCACCGCGTCGGTGAACGATCCCTTGGCGAACTGCGTGTCGGCCAGGGCCAGCTCGGCCAGCACGGCGAACTTTGAAAACGGGAACTTCTGTTTGACGAACTGGAAGTACTTTTGCGCTTCCTGATAATCCTCGTCCTTGAGCTCGGCCAATCCCTTCTCATAATTCTGTTTGGCCGTGAGCGAATACGTGACGGGCTTGGTCGCATCTTCCGTCGAGGCGCAGCCGCCTGCGGCGGCCGTCAACGCAACGGCCAGGGTCAGCACGGCCAGCGCCCGCCCGAACGGCCGCCCCGCGCGAGGCGCCGGCCCGTCGATGTTTCGAGACAGAGGGAGCATGAACGAACTATGGTACGTAACCGAAATCAGTCCGTCTACCGCAGCTCGTCTTGCCATGAAACGACTCTCTACCATGTTCGCCTCCCCGCGTCGGCCGTGTCTTTCCTGGGGTTCGACAGTGGCGCTGGCGGCCGGGATGCTTGCGCTGGCCGGTTGCGCCGCGTCGTCGGGCGGGGCGGGGCAAGCCGCGTCCGCCACCGGGGCCGCGTCGGTCAGCGGACCGGCCATCGGTACAACCGCCGCGCTGGCCGGCAGCCGCTGTCAGAATGATCGCTGCACCTGCCGCGATCTCAACTCGGCGCCCGTCGAGACGCCGCCGCCCGCCGAGGGCCGCAAACGATTCGAATTTCGCCTGTCCGCTGAGGGCGGCGCCGCCACGCTGGAATCGCCCGCCATCGGGCGCTTCGAGGTGGGCGAAAAAGAGATGTGCTTTTACGTCGACGTCGAAGCTGGCAGCACGCACGAGGTGACGTTCTCGGCCGCCGAAGCCCGCCACGAAGGGGGCGTCGGCCCGCACCTTCTCATCGCCGAATACGGACCGAAGGGCCCGTTCTGGTACGACATCATCACGATCAGCTGCGAGGGTCCCGGCGGCAAGTGCGCGCGCGACGCCGCCGAGGATTGGTCCGTCGATCTGAAATCACACACCAAGCGCGGCCGCCTGGATCCCTGCGGTTCGACGGTGGTCAGTCAGCTGCGCTGGGATACCTCCGGCGGCGCCGGCCAGCGCGAGTACGGCCTTTTCCGTGATTTCACCGTGCGCTTCACCATGGAGGTGAAGAAGTTCGCCACCCAGTTCGCCCCCGGCTCGACGGAGTGCGTGCCGAAATGAAGGTGCATCTGATCGGTATTTGCGGCACCGGCATGGCGCCGCTGGCCGGTCTGCTGAAAGCGGCTGGCCACGATGTGCGCGGCTCCGACGAGCACGTCTATCCGCCCATGTCGACCCAGCTGGCAGAGCAGCGGATCTCGGTTTTCACCGGTTACGGCCCGCAGAACCTCGACTGGCAGCCGGACCGCGTGGTGGTCGGCAATGTTTGTCGCAAGGACCACGTCGAGGTGCTGGCCGCGCAAGAACGCCAGATTCCCCTCAATTCATTTCCGGCCCTGCTGTCCGAGCTGTTCCTGCGCGACAAACATTCGGTCGTCATCGCCGGCACGCACGGCAAGACCACCACGTCGTCGCTGGCGGCGCACCTGCTGGCTGACGCCGGCCGCGACCCATCGTTTCTGATCGGCGGCGTGCCGCTGAACTTTCGGCGATCGTGGCGCCTGGGCGCCGGGCCCGAGTTCATCGTCGAGGGCGACGAGTACGACACCGCTTTCTTCGACAAGGAATCGAAGTTCCTGCACTACCGCCCGCGCACCGCCCTCCTCACGTCGGTCGAGTTCGATCACGCGGACATCTTTCGCGACGAAGAAGCGGTCAAGGCAGCCTTCCGCAAGTTCGTGGCCCTGATCCCCGAGGACGGCCATTTGCTGGCGTGCGCGGCGTCGGCCGGTGCAGTCGAGGTGGCCCGGGCGGCTCGCTGCCAGGTGCTGACGTACGGTCGTCCCGGATCGGGCGCCGACTGGACCTTCGAGGTCAGCGCGCGCCGCGCCGGCGGCCGCACCGTGCTGGACGTCGCCCGCCGCGGCCAGCGGGTCGGCCGCCTGGAGACCAACCTGCCCGGCATCTACAACCACGAGAATCTGGTTGGCGCCGCCGCCCTGGTCAATTTACTGGGCGTCGACTTGCCGGCGGTGGAGCGCGCCTCGCGCCGCTTTTTGGGCGTGCGCCGCCGCCAGGAAGTGCGGGGCGTGGCCGCCGGCGTGACCGTCATCGACGACTTCGCCCATCACCCGACGGCCATCCGCGAGACGGCGCTGGCCCTCAAGGGACGTCACGGTCCGGGAAAATTGATCATCGCCTTCGAACCGCGGTCGGCCACCAGCCGCCGGTCGATCTTTCAAACCGAATTCGCCGACGCGCTGGCTGTGGCCGACGAAGTGGTGCTGGCGCCGCTTTACGCGCCGGAGAAAGTTCCTGAAGCCGAACGCTTGGACGTCGAACGGCTGGCCGGCGATCTTCGTCGTAACGACGTGCCCACGCGCCTCATTCCCACCGTCGAGCAAACCGTCACCCACCTGGCCGAACGCGCCGCGCCCGGCGACACCGTGGTGATCATGTCGTCCGGCGATTATGGCGGCCTGCACGACAAGCTCCTGCGACGGCTCGGCGATCCGGTGATGCCGGCGCGACCCGAACACAAGGCGAAAATCGGCAACCTGCTCGATCGCCTGGGCATCGCCCATCCGGTCCTGGATCAGTTCTGGCCCAGCTATCTCGTCATCCCTGGCGAGGAAGACGGCGGTCCGCTGGTCGGCTGCGTGGCCGTCGAAGTGGTCGACGAAGTGGCCCTGCTGCGCATGCTGGCCGTGGTCCCCGAGCGCCGCCGCGAAGGCCTCGGCTATCTGCTGGTGGAGACCGCCACCGAACGGGCGCGCAGCCAAGGGGTGCGCCGCCTTTATCTGGTCACCGATGGCGCGCAAGGATACTTTGGCGAAAAACTGGGCTTTTTCGCCATTGATCGCAAGGACGTCGATCCGGCCATCACCACCACCGCCGAATACCAGCTGGCCCGTTCCAAGACCGCCACCTGGATGCGCAAGGATCTGTCTTCGTGATCGCGGCCGATCCCCTGCAGTCCGTCCGCGCCACCGCCGTCGCCATCGCCAAGGAAGCGGGACAGGTCTTGCTGGCCGGCTGGGGCACCCGTCCGGCGATCGGCTTCAAGTCCGAAGACATCAACCTGGTCACCGAATACGACCGCCGTTCAGAGGCGCTGATCGTCGAGCGCTTGGCGGCGGCCTTTCCGGGTGATCGGATCATCG
Organism: Polyangia bacterium; assembly: GCA_036268875.1. GTDB lineage: Bacteria > Myxococcota_A > Polyangia > Fen-1088 > Fen-1088 > DATKEU01. The sequence goes on from DATATI010000019.1 coordinate 16,298, forward strand.
CCGAAGAAGGCTCGCAGGTGGCCGGAAGCGCCGGCAGCGGGCGGGTCTGGTACATCGACCCGCTGGACGGCACCACCAACTTCGCCCACGGTTTTCCGCTGTTTTCGGTGGCGATGGGTTTGCTGGAAGACGGCCGGCCAGCGCTGGGCGTGATCGAAGCGCCGGCGATGAACTGGTCGTTCGCCGGTTCGGTGAACGGCGGCGCGACCTGGAATGGCCGGCCCATCGCGCCGTCGCAGGTGGATCGCCTGGGCAGCGGCCTCTTGGTCACCGGGTTTCCCTACGCGCGCAATCCCATCCAGACGAACCTGCCCGAGTGGAACGCCTTCACCGCGGCGGCGCAGGGCACGCGGCGGTTGGGCTCGGCGGCGTTGGATCTCTGTTTCGTCGCCTGCGGCTGGCTGGACGGTTACTGGGAGCGCGCGCTGCACCCCTGGGATCTCGTCGGTGGCGCGGCCATCGTGCTGGCGGCGGGCGGCCAGGTCAGCGATCTCGACGGCACGCTGTTCAACGGCGAGACCGGGCGCATCCTGGCCAGCAATGGCCTCATTCACGACCAGATGATGCGCATCCTACAAGGGGTGGCGCGCCGCAATTCCTCTCCCTGGCCGTAAGGATGACGACGGCGGCGGCGATCATCGCGGGCGGCCGCGGGACACGCTTGGGCGGGCAAGTGAAAGGTCTCATCACCGTCGACGGCCGCCGCATCGTCGACCGGCAGCGCGACGCGCTGGCGGCGGTTTTCGCGCCCGTGGTGGTGGTGGCCGGTGATCCGGCGTCCTGGCGCGATTGCGGTTTGCTGGTGGTTCCCGATCGGATCGCCGACGCTGGCCCGCTCGGTGGCATTGACGCCGCCTTGGCGCATTTCGCGGCGCTGAAAACCGACGTTGACGCCGTGGTGTGCGTGGCAAGCGACATGCCGTTTTTGAACGACGGCGTGCTGCGGTTGCTGCGCGAGCATCAGCCCGACGCAGCCGCGGTGGTCCCGCGTGTGGCCGGGAACGCCGAGCCGTTGCTGGCTCGCTATGCGCTTTCGTTGTCCGCCGCGGTCGCCGCCCATTTGGCGGATGATGACCTCGCCGTGCACCGCTGGCTGGCGGGTGTGACCGTGGCGTGGATCGACGAGGTGGCGCTGCGGGCAGTGGATCCGACGCTGCGCTCGTTTTTCAACGTCAACACGCCCGCCGATCAGGAACAGGCGCAATCAACCGGACGGCGGTGAGCGGGCGATGAAAAGCGGCGCGCGCGCGGTGCTCCTGGCGGCGGGCGCGGCGGTGCTGGCGGGCGCGGCGGCATCATTTTTCTTTGCCACGACCTTCATCAACGACGACTACCTGTTTTTGACCTTCGCCCGGCTGGTCAAAAACCCGCTGCCGGCGTTCGTCTCCGACCAGCACGGCGGCGAGTTCTATCGCCCGATCCCCATGACGCTGTGGTGGTTGCAGGCCCGGGCCGGCGGGGGGGCGCCTTGGCCGTTCATGCTGGTAGCGGCTGGCTTGCACATGCTGGTGGCGGCGGAGATCGCGCTGCTGTTGTGGACGGTCGGTGAAGAGAAAGTCGTCGTCGTCACCGCGGCCATTTTTTTCTTCTTGGCGCCGCAGACGCTGGACGCTGCCTATTGGTTTTCTGCCAGCACCGATCTGCTGGCCACGGCGGCGGCGCTGGGCTCGCTGATCGCGCTTCGCCGCGCCTGGCGGTGGGGATGGCTGGTCGCGCTGTCGGCCGTGCTGGCGGCGGTGGCTTATCTCTGCAAGGAATCAGCTTTGATCTTGCCGCTGCTGGCGTTGCTGGTCGTGCGCGGCGCCAACGGTGAGGCCAGCAGGGGAAAATTCGTCGCGCCGCATGCCCTGTTGGCGGCGGCGTACGTTGCGGTGCGGTGGTTCATCTTGCGCGGGTGGGGCGGATCTGGCGACGCGCGGGCAGCGTTGCCAGGCAAGGCGTTGCAGCTTTTATCCGGCCTGGTACACATCGCGACTGGGCAGGCGGTGCTGCCCGAGCCGCTGGCGTGGGGCTTGGGCGTGGTGGCGCTTTTGGTTCTGTTGCGCCAGGCCTTCGTCATCCATCATCGTCGTGAGCCCCTGCCCGTCGTGGCGTTCGCCTTCGTCGGGATCGCGCTTTTGCCTCTGGCCGGTGCCGATTGGGCGGTGGGGTCGCGCTATTTTTATTTTCCGGCGGTGGGCGTGGCGTGGCTGATGGCGCGGCAGCTGGTGGAGACGCCTTTTGTCGGGCGCGCGCTGGTCTTCGGTCTGCTGGTTTACTGCGACTTTCGGCAAGCCAGTCAACGCCACCACGAGGTCGGCGCATTCGCGGAACGGCTTGCCGCTTGCCGGCGCGCCGTCGTCGCCGGTCTCGATCGCGGGCACACCGTCTTCCAGATCGGCGCCGGCATCAAGGACCTCGACCTGGCGCTGAAAGCCGATCCAGCCTTGGCCAGCAATCCGCGGGCCGCTTCGCTGCTGGTGCTCACCGACGTGCCCGCGTCGTTTGTGCTGATGCCGCCGGCGCTGGCGGCGCGCGCCGCGTTCATGGTCGCATCGCCACCGCTGCCACCGTCAGGCGCGTATCGTTTCGGCGACGGTCGGGTGGTCGGTCTGGCCCGGCGGGGTGACGATCCGCTCCTCAGCGAGGTGGTGGATCATTTTCCCGACACACAATTCATTGCTCTGCGGCTATCTGGCGCCGGCAAGGTCATCACCCGCAACATCACCGAAGAGATAACCGGCAACGTCAACCTACGATGATGCGGCGGAGGTGCTTTTTGCCCGCGTAAAGCAGCGTGCCGCCGCCGATGTCGCCGGCGGTCACGGTGTCATCGATGGAGGCGATCTTGCGATCACCGAAGCGCACGCCGCCTTGCTCGATCAGCCGGCGAGCAGCGCTGCGCGAGGCGGCCAGGCCTGACAACGCCAGGAGATCGACGATCTTGATTCCGCTCCCGGCTTGCCCGCTGTCGACGACAAAGGTCGGGACCGTCGCGTCGTCCGCGCCGCCGCCGCCAAATGCCGCTTTCGCGGCGTGCCGCGCCTCGTCTGCCGCCGCGGAGCCGTGAACGATGGTGGTGATCGCGTGGGCCAGCGCGTGCTTGGCTTCGCGCAGCTCGGCGCCTTCCAGCGCCGCGTAGCGGGCGATCTCGTCCACCGGTTCGAAGGTCAGCAGCTTGAGAAAGCGGATGACGTCGCGATCGTCGACGTTCACGAAGTACTGGTAAAAGTCGTACGGCTTGGTGAGGTTCGGGTCCAGCCAGACGGCCCCGGTGGCCGTCTTGCCCATCTTCGCCCCCGACCCCGTGGTCAAGAGGGGAAACGTCAGGCCGAAGGCGTCGGCTTGGCGGACGCGGCGGATCAGATCGATACCGGCCACGATGTTCCCCCATTGATCGTCGCCGCCGATCTGCAGGGCGCAGCCATAGCGTTCATTGAGGACCAGAAAGTCGTACGCCTGCAGCAGCTGATAGTTGAACTCGATGAAGGAGAGGCCTTTTTCCAGACGCAGCTTGTAGGCTTCGGCGGCCAGCATGCGGTTGACGCTGAAGTGCCGGCCGATGTCGCGCAGGAAGGCGACGTAGTTCAGGGGCAGCAACCAGTCGGCGTTGTCCACCACGGCTGCGTTGTCCCCGATGATGCGTCGAACCTGCGGCTCGATCTGGCGCCGGTTGGATTGGATCGCTTCCTGGGTAATGAGCTGGCGCATCTCGGACTTACCGCTGGGATCGCCGACCATGGCCGTGCCGCCGCCTAGAACCGCGATGGCTTTGTGCCCGGCCCGCGCCAGGTGCGCCATCGCCAAAAGCGGGATGTAGTGCCCGACGTGCAGGCTGGGCGCGGTGGGATCGAATCCAGCATAGAAGGTGACGGCATCGCTGGCCAGGCGGCGGCCAAGCTCGGCTTCGTCGCTGATTTGCTGGACGAACCCCCGCGCCCGGAGCACCTCCAGCGCGCTGTTTGAGGCGGATGAAGCCATGGCGGCGCGAGTATATAAGGCAGGGCAGGGGCCAAACGCAGCCGAAAAGTGGAATCTCCACCGGTTTACGGGCAAGATCTCCCAGAAAGGATTGATTTTGGCTTCAGGAGTGGTGCCGGCCTGTGGATGCAACGCAAGGCCGGCCTGGGCGAAAATCGAAGACGATTCGGTCATGGCCTGGCCGGTGATCGAGCTGGCCGAATGGGAAGAGCTGCGCAAGTGTCCCGATTGCGGCAGTCTCTGGCTGGCGGTGTGGCCGGAGGAGGTCGAGGGCGGCATGATCCTTTGCCGTCCGGCGCCCGCCAGCGCGCGCCGCTTGCGCGAGATAGACCGCGCGTCGACATTGCGCGCCTATTGTCTGTCGCGCCTAGAAGATCACTTCGGCGAGCTGCGCGAGCGCCGGATCAGCTGCCGCAAGATGAATTGCGACCGCCGGCGCCTGGCCGGCACGAATTACTGCCTTGAGCACCTGATTGCCGAACGGTTCGGTCGTCATCTTGCCAAACTGGAAAATACCAATCCAGGGTTCATCAAGCTGAAGCCCGACCCCAAGCCCGACCCACTTTGAACGAATTTCGTTGGTGGCGACTTTGAGGGCAAAAAAAATCCCCGAGTCCGTTTGTCAGACTCGGGGATTTCCAAATAATTCCTGGCGGCGACCTACTCTCCCACAGGGTCTCCCCTGCAGTACCATCGGCCCTGGAGGTCTTAACTTCCGAGTTCGAGATGGGATCGGGTGTGGCCCCTCCGGTATGACCGCCAGAATCTTTTGCATCTGAAACCCTGAGAGGGTTTCAGACTTCCCGCGACGAGTTCGAGCCAGCGAAGCTGTCTCTCACTCACGCGATCGTTGTGTATTCAAACGACCGCGTTTGCGGGTTTGCGAATTTTTTGTCTTGAGCGCCGCTGATTGCAATCAAGCGACTCGACCTAATAGACGGTGCATCAACGATAGAAGAAAAGTAATGGTGACCAAGCCGCACGACCGATTAGTACCGGTTAGCTCCACGCCTTACGACGTTTCCACACCCGGCCTATCAACCTCGTCGTCTACAAGGGGTCTTTAGGAGCCTTGCGGCTCGGGATTCCTAATCTGGAGGTCAGCTTCCCGCTTAGATGCTTTCAGCGGTTATCTGTTCCGGACATAGCTACCCGGCGATGCCATTGGCATGACAACCGGAACACCAGCGGTCCGTCCACCCGGGTCCTCTCGTAC
>DATATI010000022.1 GCA_036268875.1 Polyangia bacterium
TCTTTTTGTGACTGAGCTTCTCGGCGTGGACGAACGCCCAGACCACCCGATAGTCGACCCTCAGGCCCCGTTCGGCCAGCTCGGCCACCAGCCCGCGCAGCGTGAAGTCGCGCTCCCGACAGCGCTGCAGCAGCCAGTCGCGATACGCGCCAACCAGCTTCTTAGGCCGTCGCCCGCCCCTCGGTAGTGCCGACAGCCGCCCCGTCTCCCGGTAGTGGCGAACCCAGTCAATCGCCGTCTTGGACACCTCGAATAACCGGTGAAGTTGCAACCGCAGACGCGAGGGCGGGGGCACCCGGCGTACCGCAAAACCCTGAGAGCCATGGATTTGGGCGGCGTCCTGGCGATTGCGCTGGGTCGTCGGACCCTGTGGCTATGCAGTCAGGGCTCGTCCCTCGAGCCAGGCGAAGCGGTTGAAGTTGTAGACGAGATTGGCGAGCGCAATCTTGGCGCTGGCCCGGGCGAGGCCGATGGTGCGGATGACCAGGTGAAGGCGTCGTTTCTCAGCGGCGAAGACGTGCTCGACGCGCGAGCGCACCTTGGCGCGGGTGGCGTTGCCGCGGCGGATGTGGGTCGGCATCGGCTTGCCGCGGGGCTTCGCGCGCTGGAACTCGGGCGTGAGGCCGCGGCGGTCGAGGAGCCGTAGATTGGCCTTGGAGCGGTAGGCGGTATCGGCCCAAACACCGCTTGCTAGATTGTCGTTGTCGAGGACCTGGCCGAGTTGGGCGCCGTCGTGGGCCGCCGCGTGGGTCACGGTGAAGCGCCGCACCAGGCCGTGCGTGCGATCGATGCCGATGTGGTTCTTGTAGCCGAACATCGGCACCAGGATCTCACCGGGTGCCAGCCGCTTCATACCGCCGCCGGTCGGCGGCGTCTCCCGCTTGCGGCCGCGCTTCAGCGTCCAGCGCCCCTCCCGGTCGATCTGTGCCCGCCGCGCCGGCGACCAGTCTGCCGGCGTGCCGCCGCCCTTGAGCGTCCGCTTCTCCTCCTCGTTTAGCCGCGGCCGGCGCGCCTCAACCACCGTCGCGTCGACAATCTGACCGCCCATGGCAAGGTAGCCACGCTCCTTGAGCGCCGCCTCGAAGCGCCCGAACAGCTGGTCGAATGCGCCCGCCCGCATCAGCTGTTCGCGGAACAGCCAGATCGTCTTCGCATCCGGCACCGCATCGTGCAGCCCCAGGCCGACAAAGCGCATGAACGACAGCCGGTCGCGAAGCTGGTACTCGGTCTGATCGTCCGACAGCGTGTAGAGCGTCTGCAGAACCAGAACCCTGAACATCAGCACTGCATCATAGGCCGGCCGCCCGCCCTTCGCTCCGTCCGACCGCTTCAGCGCTCGTTGCAGTTCCTCGCGGAACAGCTCGAAATCTACCACCCCTGCCAGCCGCTCCAACGGATCGCCCGCCCCCGAAAGCCAGTGCAGCCGCTCCTCCGCATCAAAGAAACCAGGCTGGCCTACCATCGCCGTCCTCCATCGATCCCATGCGGAATCGAATCACGACAGCACTCATCACGCTAGGGTTTTTCGAGGTGTCCTCTCGTCGGCGGCCCCCGCTCTAGCATCTTCCGTGGCCAGGTGACAGCGGGCGAGAGCGGGGCCGCCCTGCTTCTGCAGGGAATCTGCAGGTAGATGGCAAGCCTCCCGCTGCTTCTGCAGGGGATTTACAGCGAAGAAGGCGGGCGACCGCCCGCCCACTGAAAGCGTGCCGACGGGATTCTTGCCGCAGACCGGCCTGCCGTCATCGGCGATGTCCTTCCTGAGATGTCGCGGGCGCGCGCGATCCCGGCACGGCGACCGAGGCGAAGCTCGTCTGCGCCAAGCTGAGATTCCAGATTATACGCAAAAGGCGTATTGGTCAAACGGATTGCGACAGCCTTGACTCGGCGACCGTGTGCCGTAGTCTGACGTCTGACTACAGCCAGAGCTGCGGCGCCGATTGGGACGCTTGATGCAGTACGACA
>DATATI010000023.1 GCA_036268875.1 Polyangia bacterium
ATCGCTTATTGTCGAAAGAATTCGAGCGAACCATCGTTTCAAGCGAATCCGACATTCAACTATGTATGATACGTCTCATGACGCGCCGCCTGGCATTTGGCTGAGTTATTGCGGCCTTTTCCTGTAGGACAGCCTCTAAGATTCTCGTATCCGAAAACTTCATCCATTAGCACCTTGACGTAGTGAACCGCGTGCCAATCGAGGTGAATGTAGATACTCCCCGTCGGCGCCAGCAATTCCTTCAGCAACTCTAACCGTCGCCGCAGCATCGTCAGGAAACTGTCCAACCCCTGTCGCCAGGTATCCTTGTAGGCCAGGATCTCGACCAGCGACGGCTCCTTCTTCACCTGGACGTGCGCCTCGTCATCGAGATCGATGTCCACGGTGTTGTCGGCGCGGAAGTCGTTGTTCACCATGAACGGCGGATCGATGTAGACGAGGTCGACCTTGCCGCGATAGCGCCAGTCGCGCGTGACCGGATCCTTTTCGTCCAGCAGCGTCTGCAATGCCACCAGGTTGTCGTTGGTCCAGATCAACCGGTTCGCCGGCAGCCCCGCCACGTCGCGCGCTTCAACCGTCCGGGTCTCGATGCCGCTCAGCATCGGCCCGCGATCCACGGCGCGCCCCGGGCGCACGATCTCGACCACCTGCGAAGGCACCGACAGTGCCGCTTCCTTGCGCCACATTCCCTGCCAGGCCAAACGCGGCTTGCGCGCCGTGACCTCCAGCGTGATCTCGCGGCTGGACGGCGCGCTTGCCCTCATGGTTGGGGAGAGAAGCGGCGCAGTTGGCGCCGCCTGTTCGTCACGCGTCTCCACGCGCGGCCGGGGCGCCGGCGCAGGCGCCGTAGCGGCGCTGACAACCGGCGCCACCCAGGGAAGCGACGGTTGGATCGGCGCCGGCGGCGTCAGGGCGGACGGAGCGTTGGCACCGTCCCGAGCCTTCTTGCCCTTCGCCGCGGGTCGTTCGTCGGCGCCCGACGCCGCCAGTATGCGGTCGACAATGATCTGCTTTTCCCGCCCTTCGGCAGGCTCGCCGATCGCAAAGCAAATCGACTTCAAAGTGTCGCGCGACAGCGCCGGCAAGATGCGCTCCAGCGTCGCGCGCTTGCTGCCGGCGACCGTGTCGATCAGCTCGTCCAGGCGCATCCCGGTGCTGACGTCCAACTCCAGCGATCGCCCGATCTCCAATAGCTCAACCCGGGTCAGGGCTCCCAGGGCACGTCGCTTGAACGTCATATTCGGCGCGCCATCATACACCTGGCCGCAATCGGCCGATCGTTGCGACAGGAGCTTCCGCGGCCCGCCTACTCTTTGTACCGCCCCGCCCCTCGCGCCAGTTCGCCGGCGATCTTTGCCCGCAACGCGCGCGGCGCGACCACCACCGCCGCCTCGCCAAACCCCAGCACCCAGCTCTCCAGTTCCACCGTCGCCGCCACCTTCATCGTCATCTCCAACCCCGCCCCCGTCCGCCGGAACTTCTGCGTCGGGTGCCACAGCACGCGCTCGACGTACCGGGCGACCTTCGCATCGAACAGGATCCTCACCCGCGTCGGCTCGCCGCGGATCAACCCGAAGGCGCCTTCGGTGACCTGCTCGGGGCGGTAGTCCGTCGGGTACGCGAACTTGTCGCCGCGCAGCCAGTCGACTTTCCGGAAGGCGTCCAGCGCGAAGGTGCGGATCTCGCCGTGCTGGTGGCTGAGGCCAACCAGATACAGTCCCTTCTTGTAGACCATCAGCGTGTACGGCTCGAGGACGAAGGTCTTCTTGCCGCTGGAGACGCTCTGGTGCGTGACCCGCAGGCGCTCCTCGCGCAGCAACGCGGTGACGATGTCGTTCACGTCCTCGATGCGGCCCTCGTAGAGGTGGCGGGCTTCGTTGACGTCGAAGACTTTGCGGCCGAGGTTGCGGGTGGCGGCGAAGTCCTTGCGCTTGAGCTGGGCTTCCAGCTTGGCGAAGACCTCGTCGAGATCCTCCTTGAAGCCGGTGCCGGCCAGGAAGTCGAACACGCGGCGTGAGAGAAAAAGCGCGACCATCTGGGCGGTGGTCAGGGTGACGGTCTGCTGGCGGGCGCTGGCCATCAGGCGCCAGACCTTGCGGCGGACGGTCACCTCTTCGTACAACGGCTCGTCGGCGATCTGCAGGGCGCGGAGGTACCGATTGGCGGTGCGGACGCTGACGCCGAACCGTTCGGCGAGGTCGTAGACACTGGCCCCGTCGCCGGTGTTGAGGACGGCGCGCACGTCGGCCAGGCGGCGCGCCGGGGCATAGCGCTCGCCGCGGCGGGAAACTTTCTTGCGGGCGGTGGCCATCGGCTGGTCTGGTCTGAACCATTTTGTCATAGGTCGGCCTTAGGGTGGAGACATCAAGAAGGAGACAACGATGACGACCACGCAGAATCCGACCGCGACCGGCGACACAACCAAAGCCCCATCCCCCCAGCAGCTCGAGCGCACCCGGTCCCTCACCGCCGCGGTGGCCGACATCGAAAAGCAGTTCGGCAAGGGCGCGCTGATGCGCCTGGGGGAGGGCGCCGGCGAGGCCGAGGTGCCGGTCATCTCGACGGGCTCGATCGGGCTCGACATCGCGCTCGGGACGGGGGGGCTGCCGCGCGGACGGATGGTCGAGGTCTATGGACCCGAGTCGTCGGGCAAGACCACGCTGGCCCTGCACGTGGTGGCGGAGGCGCAGCGGCTGGGCGGCGTCTGCGCGTTCATCGACGCCGAGCACGCGCTGGATGTTGGCTATGCCAAGAAGATCGGGGTCAAGGCGGAGGACATCCTGCTGTCGCAACCGGACTGCGGCGAGCAGGCGCTGGAGATCACCGAGATGCTGATCAAGTCGGGCGCGGTGGACGTGGTGGTGGTCGACTCGGTGGCGGCGCTGGTGCCGAAGGCCGAACTGGAAGGCGAGATGGGCGATTCGCACATGGGCTTGCAGGCGCGGCTGATGAGCCAGGCCCTGCGCAAGCTGACGGCGGTGGTCGCGCACAGCAACACCCTGGTCATCTTCATCAACCAGCTGCGCATGAAGATCGGCGTGATGTTTGGCAACCCCGAGACGACCACCGGCGGCAACGCGCTGAAGTTCTACGCCTCGGTGCGCCTGGACATCCGGCGCATCGGGGCGCTCAAGGACGGTGAGCAAGTGGTGGGCAACCGGACGCGGGTGAAGGTGGTGAAGAACAAGCTGGCGGCGCCGTTCCGCGAGACCGAGTTCGACATGGGGTACGGCCAAGGCATCTCGCGCGCCGGCGAGCTCATCGATCTGGGCGTCGAGGCGGGCCTGCTGGAGAAGAGCGGCGCCTGGATCGCCCACGGCGGCGAGCGCCTGGGCAACGGGCGCGAGGCGGCCAAGCAATACCTGCTCGACCATCCAGAGTTGTCGCGCGATCTGCGGACCAAGCTGCTCGAGCACAACAGGATCGGTCTCGCCGCCAAGGCGCCACCCGCGCCCGAGAAGGCGGACGCCCGTCCTCCCTCCGCCTCAGCGAAGAAGGCAGCCTGACGTCATGAAGGCGGACGCGATTGATCTGAAAAAACTGCTCGGGCCCGGCGCGAATGACAACGCCGGGACCACCGACGAGCCGCCGTCGGTCCGAACGCCCAAGGGCCGGCCGGCGTCGGTCTACGCCCAGCAAGGGAACGTGCTGTTGCCGCTGCGCTTCGCTCGGCGGATGGCGGGATGGAATCGACAGGACCGCAACTGACGCCTGCCGCTGCCGGTGATCAGCGATCGACCGCGCAGTCCAGGGCCACTTTGCCGAAGCTGTTGTTCTCTTCCAGCCAGCGATGAGCGGCCGGTGCCTGGGCCAGTGGGAACACGCGGTCGACGATCGCCTTGACCCGACCGCTGGCCAGCAGCGGCACCACGTGACGGCGGAAGGCCTGCACGGCGGCCAGCTTTTCTTCCAGCGGTCGCGCCCGCAGCACGGTGCCGCGCACGACGGCGCGTCGGTGCAACAGCACGCCCAGATCGATCGACGCTTTCGCTCCGGCCAGGAGCCCGACCACGACGATCCGTCCCTTGGGGGAAAGGCACGCCAGATCCTCGGCGACGTAATCGCCGCCGACCAGCTCCAGCACCACATCGACGCCGCGCCCGCCGGTGGCTGCTTTCACTGCCTGGGCGAACCGAGCGTCGTTGGCGACGATGGCATCATTCAGGCCCAGCGCACGGGCGCGGGTCAGCTTGTCGGCGGTGCGGGCGGTTCCCAGCACGTGCGCACCGACCGCGCGCGCCAGTTGCACCGCGGCCGTACCCACGCCGCTGCCCACCGCCGAGATCAACACCGACTCGCCCGCCCGCAGCTCGGCCTGGGTCACCATCGCGTCGTAGGCGGTGATGAACGCCTCGGGCGCCGCGGCCGCCTCGACGTAAGACAGTCCGGTGGGAATAGGCGCCAGCGCCCGATCGCTGGTGACCAGCGCCTCGGCGTAGGCGCCGCCGCCGACCAGACCGAACACGCGATCCCCGATCGCCCAGTCCGTCACGCCCGAGCCCACCGCGGCGACATCGCCGGCGAAATCCATCCCCGGAATGTCAGCCGGAACATCGGGCGGCGCCGGATAAAGCCCGCGCCGCTGCAGTAAGTCCGCCCGGTTCAAGGCCGCCGCTCGCACGGCCACCACCACCTCGCCGCGCTCTGCTTGCGGTTGTGGTCGCTCGACGACATGCAAGACGTCCGGTCCTCCGAACTGGCTGATCACCACCGCGCGCATGCGCACCATGATGATGCTTTTCGCGGCCGCCGCCAGGTTGGCGAAGGGTTTTGTTCCGTCGGGAACCGAGACCGCGGGTCGTTAGCCGTGCAGCAGGGTATAGCCGAGCATTCGCACCACGGAAAACATGTCGGCGACGTGCAGCGTGAGGAGAAACGCCGCCGCGTAAAACCACGACGGCCGCCGCGACTCCCAAAGAAGAAACGGCTGGCTCAAGACTTCGCAAATACGGGGTCGGGTGATGCCCCAGCCGACCAAAGCGCCTATGGCAAATCCAGCCAGGATATCGGTGGGAAAGTGTAGCCCAACATATACCCGCGGCGCGCACACCAAGATCGCGCCGACAGTCCAGAGAAGAATTCCCACTCCCGTAGAGACGGCGCCCATACCCGTAGCAATGGCCGCCCAAACCAACGCATGGTCGCTGGGAAACGAACTCCACAGTCGCAATCCGAATCGCGAACTTCCCGATGGAAGAGTCAGATGCAGTGATGGGTCGGCAAAAGGGCGCATCCGGAAGGGAAAGGCGTGGCTGAGAATTCGGCCCAAAAATACCGCTACCGCCGTGCCGACAATGGCGCTCAGGACCGCCGAGCGTTGCGAACGCGCGTTATTGCCAGGCCGAAACCAGGTCCACCAGACGGCGGCCATTGCCAGATCACTCTTGAAACCAATCTCTTCGGAAACCCAGATTCTGATGAACGCATCGAAGCGCGGAGACGAGCCAGCGATCTGGCCAAAGGCATCAAAGACGGTCCGGTCAATGACATTCATATGAATCCTAAGAAAGTGAAGAGATCGATCATCGCTGACTGCAGCAATACCATTTTGTGCCGGCGACTGTCCACGAAGCGGCCGACTGAGGCGAGAAGCGTCGCGCAGCAATAAATCTAAGACGAACGTTCTTCGGCCACGCCAGCGGGCCCGGTCGGCCGCGACCATCGCCGCAAAGGCGCCCAGAGACGAAGCAGCAACGGCTCCGGAAGGAACGAAGCGAGCAAGATTGTCGCCATGAGAAGGGCGAACCAGACCACCGGTCCAAACATGAGCCCGATCATCGCGTGCATTCCCAGCCCCACCACCAAGGCGGGCCGTCGGGTCCAGGGGAGCGCGAACCAAATTGGCGCGCCGGCCTCGAACGTCAGCACCAGGCCTTGCAGCGCCCACCACATCCAGCCCGGCAGCAGGTGCGTGATCAGCCAGGCGACGCGGGTTTGATATTGGTCGTGCAGGTGGGTCCACAGCACTTGTTTCGTCAGCCAATCGCCGCGCGCCTTGGCGATGCCCGACGCTGAGTACATGGTGACCAAGAAGATCTGAAAGAAGCGAATCGTTCCGCCGGCGACATGGGTGGGGATCTTCGCGCCGGGATTGCGGCGCCGGCGCCACCAGCCGTCGACGCCGTATCGTGCCCCGCACGGAGCGAAGAACAACGCCAGTATCAGGATCGGCGCCAGCTTGGTCACCGTGAAGGCCTCCAGCCGATCTGCCAGGGTCACATACGCAACACCAAGGGCAAAGATCGCCGCCGCCGGTTGCGACGCCAGGCCGGCCGCCAGGCACAGTCCAGAAGTGGTTATCACTGCCGCCAGGGTCCAGGCCGCCCAGACCGGCGCCGGCGGCAGATAAAGGGGCTGGCGCCAATCGCCGCCCAGATCGGGGATCTGAAAACCAACGGCGGTCAGCCAATAATCGGCGTGCACCAGCCGAGAAGAGAGAAATCCCAGGATGGCCAGCGGCAGGAAAATTCTGAGCAAGGCCAATCGCTCGATCGGCTGGGGCGCGGTGAGCCAGCCGCGAATCCGGGGAATCAGCGTCTCGACTGTCGGAACCGTCGGCCGGCTGGCCGCCGGAGCCAGGCCAGTACGGACGGCCGCCGCCGCTGCCGCCCGTTTTCGGCGGCGGCTCACGGCGCCTCCGTGCAGCGGCGCGTGCGCGCTGCTCCGTCCGTGAGGTACCAGTCCAGGCGCTGTACCGATGGCGGGTAGCTCTCGATCGGCAGTCGCTGGTAGCGCGGACCAGGCGTCCCCAGCGGCGGTATCGGCACCCGTAGGCTCAGCACCAGCACACCGCCGATGCGCGCCTCCGGATGGAGCCGGTTCTGGGTGTCTGTCAGATACTGGTCCATCGCTTCCAGCACGCGGCGGTGGCGGTGATAGAAAAACATCGCCCGATCGAACCGGCTTTCTTTGTCGTCAGCGCGAATGGGAAAGAAAGGACGCACATCGATCTCCTCGTAATGGCCGAGGTCACAAGAAAAACCGCGGACCCGCCATTCGATCGAGTCCTGGGCGGCATTCGGAAAGAGTTCGGTGACCTGTACGAAGAAGCGCATCGGCAGCGGGAGAACGCGGGTGGGCAACATCGTGCCGGCTCCGTCCAGCCAGATCGCCAGCAGGTACGCCGCGCCGGCGACCATCGCCAGGCGACGAAGCCAGAGGGGCGCCCACGACTGCGCTGTCTGAATGGGCTGCGGCATCGATGACCTGGCACCGATTTATGCACCACTCACGGTTCGGCGGGAAGCGCGCACAGGCGGCGCGCCGGATCCTCCGGCAGTCCGCCGGGCGATGATCGCCGTGTCAGCGGATGCCGTTGTCGCAGACGCAGGCGCTGTCGTCAGCGCTGGGCTTGCATCGCCCATCGGCCGGGGACAGGCAGGCGCACGGAGAAGTCTTGGGCAAAAGACAGGTCGGGTTCGGCACCTCGCAGGTCATGGGCGGCGGATCTTTGATCGCCGGGCCGCCAATCTGCTGGACGCACACTTCGCCGGCTTTGCACGGGCACGGCGCGGGAACGCACTTGCAGAGGGTTGGATCCCAGTGCGCGCCGGCGATGCACGCGCCGTTCTGGACACACTGGGGAGGGCAGGTGATGAAGACCCAGCCGCAGCTGCCGCCCACCTGCGTGACGCAGGCGGGGCCGGCGATGGTCTTGCCGTCGGGGCAGATGTAATTGGGAGCGCCGGGCGCGGGCGAAGGGCAGTTCTTTCTATCGCACGACGTCGGCTGATCCGGCGGCGGGTTGCACTGACAGGTGTCGCAGCCGTTGGCGTCCTTTACGTTGCCGAACTCGCAGAAGATGTCGCAGATGGGACCGCACATCGGCGCGGGCTTGCACTGGCAGGTGTCGCAGCCGTTGCTGTCCAGCTTGACGCCGTAGGGACAATTGGGGAGGCAACCCAGGCCCGGACAGCTCGGCGAGCAGCTCGGCGGTACCCACGAGCAGCCGCCGTTCGGGTTCCGAACACACGCGGCGCCCCGGATGGTTCCACCGTCGCACTGGGGTGCGGCGAAGGGCGGCGGCGGTGGACACTCGCTGGTCTTGCACAGGCCGGCGTCAGGGCTGCCACCGTCGGTTGTGATGGCACCGCCGCTTCCCGAGACGCCGCCGCTTCCCGAGAAACCGCCGCTTCCCGAGACGCCGCCGCTTCCCGAGAAACCGCCGCTTCCCGAGACGCCGCCGCTTCCCGGTGCACCGCCGGTAGCCCCTCCGCTTCCGATCGCGCCGCCGGTTCCGGAGACGCCGCCGTCGACGGCCAGCGACGTCCCCCCACAGCCGGCCACCGACGAAACCAGCAAGACAGCGAGCAGCGGCGATTTGATTTCAAACATCATGGGCCCGTATCTGTGCAGCAGGCGTGCCATTTCCAAACAGCGACTTTCGACCGAACGGGCGATGCGGCGGCGCAGTTTTCTGCCGCGCCGCCCGCTTTGGGTTGTCAGTCAGCGTTCAGGAATCTGAGGGCGTCCCGCGCGCGACGGCGCGTTCGTTCGCTGAACCTGATCAGGGGGTCATTTTCGCTATCTCGCTGCCCGCCAGCAGGAAGCCGCCCGTCGCGTAAGGCGCCGTGCTGTTCGCCGAGGCGGGACCAGGTCCTCCGCCCACTGCTTGCACGTAACCCAACTGTCCGTTGGCAGCGACATGGCTGACGAGGCCGTCCCAACCTTTCTGAGCGATCGGCTGATACATCGCCTTGTCCAGGATTCCGTGGTTGACACCCCAGGCGATGCCGAACGTGAAGAAGCCGGTGCCGCTGGTCTCCGGGTTGGGATACTGGCCCAGGTTCGAAAGATTGGACCGCCACAGACCGTCGGCGTTCTGCAGCTTCGCCAACGCGGCGGCCATGGTCTTGACGACGTTTTCGAAATCGGCGCGCTTGGGATCATCCATCGGCAGGTAATCGAGAACGCGCGCCGCGCCGGCAATCACCCAGCCGTTGCCACGCGCCCACATCATCTGGTCGTTGCCTCGGTGGTCGCGCCAGACCAGGCCGGACGCCTTGTCGGCCAGGAATCCGTACGAGCTCCAATAAAGGGTGTTCATTGTGGCGAAGTACTGTTTGTTTCCGGTAGCGGCGCCCAGCCGCGCAAACCCCGGCGGCACCATGAACAGGGCGTCTTCCCACCACCACTCGTCGCTGCCCTTTGGCGTGTTCGCCACCAGCTGGTCGAACGACGGTTTGGCGCCCATCAAGCGCACCATGTTCGCCGGCGTGGGATCAGCCAGGTAGGCATCGAACATTGATTGCGCCGCACATTGACTGTCACCGCGCGCCCCGGCGCCCCCGTCGAGGCCCCAACTCGTTCCCGCCCAGTTCTTGACGGCGGTCATATATTTTTCGTCTTTGGTGGTGTTGTACGTCGCCATCAGTCCGGCCCAGAACGCGCCGTGAATCCAATCTTTCGCTCCGCCCGCGGACTGCAGCTGCCAATCGGCCACCTTGCGCATCATCTGCACAACCGTTGGGTTCAGGTTGGGGTTGCCGTCGGGATTGCTGACGACATCGGGATGGGTGTCGGCCGGCATATTGACGGCGTCCATCGTCGGAGGAACATCGTTCGACGATCCATCGGGCGCGATCACGGCGCCGCCAGTTCCGGCATCCACGGGCTCGGACCCGCCCGACCCGCTGGACCCGCCGGTGCCACTGACGGCGCCTCCCGTCCCAGTGCTACCGCCGGTTCCGTTCTGCCCGGGCGCGCTGTTGCCTCCGCAAGCGGGGACGACCAAGGAAAAAACCAGCGCCGCAGTGAACGAGCGGGCGGGGACCAATGTTCGTTTCCTCATAGCACTGCCTCCTCGATGAGTGTGATGGCGTGATCAGATCCGACCCCCCACACCGCCCGGAACGCGAGCCGGAAATCGGCGAAATCAAGCGGACCAGTGTAAGCTGCTGTTGTCTAAACCCTGCGTGTAAAACGTTTTAATTAATACCATGAAGCGGCCCGCAGAGGGCCGCGAAGTGGGCGGCGCTGGCCGACGCGCTGAGCAGCCTTTCGGCCCACCACCGCCGCCCGATTTTTCCGTCGGAGACCGAGACGTAACCAGGCCGTCTTCCGGAGCGCCGGGGCCGCCGCCGACCGGCCTTTCTCTAGACCGGCAGGGGAACTTCGAAGCAGAATCCGGGCGTCGGCAGAACGCGAAGCCACGACATGCCGGCCATTGAAGCAATCAGCATACCGTTCGCTGCGCGTCCCCGATACTCGGGCGAAGGCTAACTTTACAGGCGCGATCGGGACGCGTAGAAGAATCGAACGGGGCGGCCAGCGACAACCGCCACGACAGGAAAGGGAAGTCGCTCCGTCTACCGCTGTAGTGAAACTTGGCTCGCACCCGATACAAAGCGCTTGAAAAACCGATCCCTCTCAAGGATCTTCCGGCGGCCGCGCTGCGCGCGGTGCTTCGCGAAGGCTATTTCCGAGCCGATCTGAAGGCCGATCTCCTCGCCGGCGTCGTCGTCGGCATCGTCGCGTTGCCCCTGGCCATGGCGCTGGCCATCGGGGTCGGCGTCGCGCCCCAGTGCGGGCTTTATACGGCGATCGTCGCCGGCTTCGTCGTCGCGGCGCTGGGCGGATCGCGGACCCAGGTGACGGGCCCGACCGCGGCCTTCATTGTCATCCTTGCTCCCATCTACACCAGGTTCGGAATGGCCGGGCTTTTCCTGTCGGGTCTTCTTGGCGGGCTGGTTCTCGTCGGAATGGGCATCTTTCGGATGGGCCGACTGATTCAGTTCATCCCTCATCCTGTCACCACCGGCTTCACCGGAGGCATCGCCACCGTCATCGCGACCCTTCAGCTCAAAGATCTGCTTGGCCTCAGGCTCCCCAGCAATCCCGAGCACTACCTCGAGAGAGTGGCGGTCATGTTTCAGGCGAGGGGGACCGCCTCCGTGTGGGAGCTCATCGTTGGGCTCGGCACTCTGGGCATCCTGGTCTTCTTCCCGCGGATCACGCGGCGAATTCCGGCCCCCCTGGTGGCTCTCCCGTTCGCCGCCGTCATCACCATGGTTCTTTCGCGCCTGCTCCCGGGCTTCCACGTCGCGACGATCGCCAGCCGCTTTCACACCACCGTCGGCACCCACACATTCAACGGGATCCCGGCGCTGCCTCCGCTTCCGATCATTCCGTGGCGGGCGGGCGGTCCGGGAGGCGTGCCGCTTCGTTTGGGTTTCGAGGACATTCGCGCGCTGGTGTCGGGTGCGTTCGCGGTCGCCATGCTCGGGGCCATCGAATCCCTCCTCTCGGCCGTCGTGGCCGACGGGATGGCGCGCACCAAGCACGATCCCGACGCCGAACTCATCGCGCTGGGGGTGGGCAACTTGATCGTCCCTTTCTTCGGGGGAATTCCGGCGACAGGGGCCATCGCTCGGACCGCCACCAACGTCAGGTCGGGAGCGCGCTCTCCCTTGGCGGCGATGACCCACGCCCTCACGGTTCTCGCGGCAGTGGTGGCCCTCGCTCCCTTGCTCGGGTACCTACCGATGGCGTCTCTCGCGGCCTTGCTCCTTCTGGTCGCCTGGAACATGTCCGAGGCCAAGCACTTCATCCACACCATCCGCGTCGCGCCCAAGAGCGACGTCGCGGTGCTGCTCACTTGCTACACGCTCACCGTCGGGTTCGATATGGTCATAGGCGTTTCGGTGGGCATGGTCCTGGCCTCGTTTCTCTTCATGCGCCGCATGGCCGAGGTCACCCAAACCCGACTCGCCGATGGCACCCATCCCGATCATCCCGGGCCGATTCCGCCAAGGGTGGTCGTCTACGAGATATCAGGGCCGTTGTTCTTCGGCGCGGCTCAGAAAGCCATGGCGGCACTGGAGATTGTCGCGGGGGAGACCAAAGCAGTGATCATCCTCATGGATGACGTCCACGTGATGGACGCGACCGGGCTCGTCGCGCTGGAGAGCGGCCTTGAACCCTTGCGAAAGCACAAATGCCTGGCGATTCTGAGCGGCGTTCGCCCGCAACCTCGTGCGCTGCTGGCAAAGGCCGAGACCGGCAAAGATGGCGGGGTGGTCTTCTGCGCAAACATCAAAGAGGCGTTTGCCCTGGCCGCGAAGCAGAGCGAATCGGAAACGCCTTCGGCGGCAGGCCAGCCGAACCGATAACCTTGGCGCCCGGGCGGTCAGTTGAAGCGCGCCCCAGCGGGCCGGGGGACTGACGCCGAATCAAGGGACTCGCCTTCCGCCAGGCGCTGTTGCAAACGCTCGTTGACCTCCTGATTGGCGGCGACGCGCAGCCGCAGCCTGGCCGCCTCCAGTTCAGCACAAGCGCGTTCGGCGTGCATCAGCATCTCTGCGAAGGTTGGCTGGCGATACTGGTTCGGCATTGATGGTCTTCGGCACAAAACGGATCGGCGCATAGCCGATCGCGGCCGCGCGAAATCTTTTCCGACCAATCGCGCTGGTCCTTGATGGCACCGTCCGCGCCACGTTCGTGGCGGTGTCAAAGATGCGGCGGGCGCCTGGGCCCGAAAGTTGGGCTCAGACGCTGGCGTGCCAATTGCTGTCACCTCCGAGCCATGTCGATCAGTCCCGGCTCCGACCCCTGGGTGGCGCACAGCTCCCTACGGTCCTCCGAACCGGCGCCGTCCTGCGCCGAACCGCCGCCGCTGGCCATGGCCGCCATGGAGTCCTTCTCGTGTCTGGCCGAACGGTGCGAAGACAGCTGCTGCCGGGACTGGATCATCCCGATCGATCGCGAGAGCTTCGAACGCATGCGCCGGGGGATGACCGTCACCCCGGAGGGCCGCGAGCGCCTGGTACGCTTGGTGGTCGTCGGGCAGCCATCAGGCGACACCGATCGCATGGCCGTGCTCAAGGTCAACGACCAGGGCGCCTGCACCATGCTGGGAACCGACCAACGCTGCGGGATCCAGACGGAGTTCGGCGAAGCCACCCTGCCGACGGCGTGCTCGATTTTTCCCCGCACGGCGCTGGCCGTGGCCGGCCGGCTTGAGGTGGGCGGAGATCTCGCCTGTCCAGAAGTGAGCCGCTTGGTGCTGCTCACGAAGAACGGTCCGGACCTTGCCGACAGCCGACGCTCGCTGATGCCGCGCGCCTACGTCGGCAGGGTTGTCAACCCTGACCCCGGCGACGCCTATGCGTATCACCTGCCCGCCGTCCGCGACCGGCTGTTTCGCCTTCTCGGCCTGCCCAATCACCCACCGGGCGCGCGCCTGGTCTTCGCCGCCGACTTTGCCGAGGCGGTTGGTTCTTTCTATTACGCCAACACGCCAGAGTTCTCCGGCACCCAGAACAGATTTTCTGAACGTCGCCTGGACGAGGAGATGCGAACGGCGCTCACGGCCGACCACCAGCGATCCCTCGCCGATGACTTCACTGGTCTTCGATCAACAGGCGAGGGCACCGTGGCGATGATCGTCACCTTGCTCTCCGAGCGTCAGCGCCTGCCGCACAGCGCGCGCTTCGCGGACCTCGTCCGCGATGTCATGACTTCAATCCAGAAGGAGGTTCCGGGAGGGCCGGTCGGCATCGTCGCGTCGCCGGCAACAATGTGGCAGGTGTACGCGCGACGACGGGAGGCGGTGAATGTCCGGGCCGGGGCCCGCAGCGATCTCATATTCGGCAATTTTGCCCGACATTTTCTCCTGCGCTCGCCTCACACGGACTCGGCTACATTGAGTGAGCATCTCTACCGGCTGGCGATTCAACTGGCCGCCGTTCGTTTTCTGACCGTCACCCACCCCGACCTCGAAGCGCGTCTGGCAGCGCCGCCCGATGCGGCCGCCGACGAAGCCGTCTTGAGCCGCGTCGCCATTCATGCCATCCAAACCTTCAGCAAGGCCATCGGCCATCACCGTCAGTATCTGGACACGATCATTCATTCCAGGCGGCAGAGCGGCGGGTTCAGTTTTGGCCAACTGGTGATGCTGGCGAGATTCATTTGATTGCAACAGCCTTGTCTTCGTCGGCAGTAACCGGTGCGAGCCTGCTTCAATGAACGAAGCCATTGACGCTGGCGGGGTCGGTCGCCTCAAACGATGCCGATACGGGTACATGCTGTACAACCGCCATGATCTCTATATCGGCCGGTCGCTGGATCTCTACGGCGAATGGGGGCAACCCGAACTGACTCTTTTGAGCCTGCTTCTTCAGCCGGGTGACGTGGTGATCGACGTGGGCGCCAATATCGGCACCCACACTGTTTTCGTTGCGCAGAAAGTGGGGCCGGCTGGTCGGGTATTCGCCTTCGAGCCGCAGCGGATCGTCTTTCAGATGCTTTGCGCGAATGTGGCGCTGGGTGGACACAACAACGTTCACACCGTCAACGCCGGGCTTTCGCGGCAACCAGGAACGCTTTTGTTGCCCGCGCTGACTTACGACCAGGCAGCCAACTACGGCAACGTCCGCCTGTCCCGGACAAACGACGGCGAATCGACGGCCATCATGACCCTGGATCAGATGCCCCTCGAACGGTGCCAGCTCTTGAAGATCGACGTCGAAGGAATGGAACTGGAAGTGTTGGAAGGCGGAAAGGCACTGATTGAGAGAACCAAACCGGTCGTGTACGTCGAGAACAACGATCCGAATAAATCACCGGCGTTGATTCGCCACCTGTTGGAATTGAACTATCATTTGTTCTGGCATTTTTCCCGCTTTTATAGCCCCGCCAATTTTGCCCTGGTTACGACGTCGAGGCCTGACCGTCAAAAGGTCATCGAGTTGAGGTTGAAGCCGCCCGTCTCTTCGAACAGCTCCAGGATTTGCTGACCGGCTGGCAACGTGAGGTTCGCCGTGACAGTGGTATAGGTCTGCCAGCCGCCCGTCCCTGGAACATTGATGGTGCCGGTCAGATTGGTTCCCGACGGCGTCTGGAGGTGAATCCGGCCAGCAGTGGTGCCCACCGCCGCCATCGCGGCCACCCGAAACGAGACCGTGCGTGTTCCGGCGGTGGCCACGTTGACGGTGTACTTCATCCATTCGCCCGCATTCGTCCAACCCACGTTAAAGCCGCCGCCGGTATCGCTGCAACTCTCGACGTCGACGCCGTCGGTGCGGTATTTCCCGCCCTGGTTCGCCACCTCGCTGTCGTGGTACGCAACGCCTTCGCCACCAAGGTCGTAGTTCTCGATCTGAATCGTGCCGGGGATCGGCGCCGGCGAGCCGCCAAACGGCGCCTCCCCCGAGGCGGCGCTGGTGAAGGTCAGAGAGTTCAGGTTATAGCCGCCGGTGTCCTGAAAGACGGTCAGCACTTGCTGGCCGGCCGGCAAGGTCGCGGTGGCGTTCACGGTGGTCCAGGTCTGCCAGCCACCGGTGCCAGGGGCGTTGACGGTTCCCGTGAGATTGGTTCCGGTCGCGTTTTGCAGGTGCAGCGAGCCGCCGGTGGCACCGACCGCTGTCGCCGAGCCCACGCGAACGCCGACCGTGTACGCCCCCGCCGTTGCCACATTGACTGAATAACGGAACCATTGCCCGCCCGTCGTCCAACCGATGTTCAAGCCGCCGCCGGTGTCGGTGGTGTTCTCCAGGTCGACGCCGTCGCTGCGATAGGCGTCGGCCGTCCCGTTGATCGACGTGACGTTGTAGGCCACGCCCTGGCCACCGGTGTCGTAGTTTTCGACCTGCACCGTGCCAGGGACGGCCGCCGCCGTGCCGCCAAACGGTCCCTCCACCGGTGGCGCGCCGCCAAAGAAGGTCAGATTCACGGCGTTGGCGATGGCTTGCAGGCCAGTGTCGTTCGGGTGCAGGTGATCGCCCGAGTCGTAGGCCGGAAGGAAGCGCGTGGGATTGGCCGGATCGTGCGTCGCCACATCCTGATCAACGACGCCGTCACAGCCGCTGCTGGCCCCGCGCACGAAGGTGTTGATCTGTCCGCGCCCGGTCTCTCCCTGCGTCGTCCAGCCGCCCGCGCCCTGGAACGGCGTCAGCGTCGAACATAGAAATTTTAACCCGGCCTGATGCGCGCGGGTGATGAGGCCGGAGATCGCGGTGATCAGTTGATCGCCGGTGGGCGGATTGGCCGCTCCCAGATCGTTGATGGGATCGTCGGAGAAGATCACCCACTGCACGCCCGGCTGCGCCAGCACGTCCCGGGCGAAACGGTTCGGTGCGCTGGGACCGCCGCTGTCGGCCAGCAGCCGGTTGCCGTTGATGCCTTGATTCAGCACGCCGACCACCAGGCCGGCGTTGACCAGGCGAACCGCCAGATCATTCGGCCAGCGCCGGTTCGCGTTTGCCGTCGAGGCGAACCCGTCGGTGATGGAAGCTCCCAGCGTCACCACCGCGCCGGCGGATGACGTGTTTTGCACGTCGAGATTCATCAAGAAAAAATAGCTGCCGGTGGTCCCGGCCCCCGACAGCGTCGCGCTGCCGCTGACATCTCCGGAAGCGATGTAGTTGGTCTGCGATCCTTGTCCGTGCGACGTCGCCGGTCCGGTGGCCTGCGGCAAGAAGAGACTGACCGCGACATCGGACAGCGCGGAGACCGCAAAGGCGACCGAATCGCTGACCGCCAGGCCGCCGGCCGGGATGGTCACCTGCGACGAACCGCCGAACGTCACCACCCGGTCGCTGCTGGTGGCGATCGACGATCCGGACGTGCGCTGGGCGATGTGCACGTCTTTGATCACCACCGATTGATTTCCGAACACGTTCGACAGCTGCACGCGCGCGGCCGAGCCAGCGATGCTGGTGTGCACGATCTGCCGCAGGGTCTGTCCACTGAAAGTGGTGCCGCTACTTTGCGGAGAGACAGCCCAGGTTCCGGTCCAGGTGGGCGCCACCCCCTGCGCGACACTGGCGAACGGGTTTGATTCCTCTGGCTGCTCGGGATCCGCTGCACACGCCGCACACAAGAATGCCATCACGAGAGCGGGGCGAAGGGTCATTCGTTGTCTCCTGGTCATGGTCCGCGCGGTCCAATCGCCCGCAGCCTGAAGAAATTTCTACTTTGCCAGAGCAACTGGCCAAACGCTATCAATGCTTTGGTCCCAAACAGGAAGGCGCCTGGGCCGCTTTGGGAGCAGCAGATCTTTTATGAATCGCTGGTCACTTGCATAAATAGTGGCGTCATTTGTTGGAGACTCTGACACACAGCGATGAGAATATATCTCGGCCGACTGTGCAGTCCTGGGGGCGACCGCAGGGCGAGTTGCGAGTCAGGTCATCTAGATTGTCGAATAGATAATAGTTGACGCCGGAATCATCGTGCAGATTCAGGAATGCATAGACGTCAACGCGAAACCGTTCAAGCCGCTCGACCACATCGGTTTGGACGGCAGTGTCAGCGCGGGCGAAATATTTTATATGCGGAGACGATGCGCGAAGAGGCGGGAGGTCGCCTTGGGCGCTACAGCCGCCGAGCGCCGCCAAAAGAGTGAGCGCAAGGGTGAAACGCATGCTCCAGCAGTATAAGTCCCCTTGAACGGAGCAGCCGCTCAAGCCGGAGAGGCCATCAAGCGCCGGGCCTTCGCTCATCCTCGATCCGTGGCGGCGTGGGTGGCTGTCGCGAAATTCACCATAGCTGTGCGCCCAGCGACGGGCGGCGAGGAACGACCAAGGAACTTTTGTGGTCGGCGAACCGTCGCAATTTCGTTCAAGCGGTCTCAGCACGGCCCGTCCCGATCGGGGGCCAAACACTAGCCTTGGAGGCTTTTTCCATGACCCACAAATCCTGGCTTTCGAACTTGTCGTGGCCGTGCACGGCGTTGCTGGTCTTGACGGCTGGCTGCGGTGGTAGCAGCACCATGCAGTCTGGCAGTGGCGGCGCTGGCGGATCGTCGATGACGGATGGAAGCACGGATAAGGCGGGCAACGCTGACAGCAACGGGGGAACGGGCACCGGCGGCGCCATCGGCACAGCGGGCGCGAACGGTGCTGGCGGCGTCATCGCGACGGGGGGCGCGAACGGTTCGGGAGGCACCGGAACCGTGGATGCAAACGGCTCGGGCGGCGGCACGGGAACCGCAGGCAGCGACGGCGGCACCGACGCGAGCGGAACTGGCGGCGTCGGTGTGGATGCGGGCACGACCTGCGGCGGAACTGGCCAGCCGTGCTGCGCGGCCAACACGTGCAGCGCCGGCGGTTGTTGCGTCAACGGCGGGTGCCGCGCGGCGGGCGCGACCTGCGGCGGAACCCTGGGCATGTGCGCGAGCGGTGTTTGCGGGACCGGGATGACCGCGTGCGGAGGCGTCGGCGATGCTTGCTGCGGTGGTCGCAATGGAACCTGCACGGCGTCAGGTGCTCGGTGCACGGCGGGGATGTGCGTCGCGTGCGGCGCCAGTGGCGGCGCTTGCTGTCAGGGCGCCGGCGTCACGGCATGCACGGCGGGTTTGTCGTGTCAGACGACGGCCGGTGATGGCGGCATGGTGCAAAGCTGCGAGGCCTGCGGCGCCATGGGTCAAGGCTGCTGCGCGGGCAACACCTGCACCGGCGCCTTGGCCTGCGCGAATCCGCCGACGGGCGCTCGCACCTGCGAGAACTGCGGCGCCGTCGGCGGCGCCTGTTGCCCGGGTGCGATCTGCCAGGGAGGCGGTCGCTGCGTCGGCGCGGTGAACGGCGCGGGTGGCATGTGCGAAGCCTGCGGCGCCGGTGGCCAGGTCTGCTGCACGGCCGCGGGCGGCGGTGTGGCGGCTCGGGGAACGTGCGACACCGGCTTCGCTTGCACGGGCGTCGGCGCCATGCAGGCTTGCACCGCGTGCGGAGGCTCTGGTCAGGCGTGCTGCCCGGCCGCGGGTGGCGGCATCCTTGCGCTCGGCACCTGCGACGCGGGCTTTGCCTGCGCGCGCGGCAACGCCGGGGCGACGTCGTGTCGCGCGTGCGGCGCCATGGGTGACGCGTGCTGCCCGGGCATGAACGGCGCGGATGCCACCTGTAACGCGGGCCTCGCCTGCAGCGGCGCCGCCGCCGGAACGTGTGGCACCTGCGGCGGCATGGGGCAGCCGTGCTGCCCCGATCCGACGGGCGCATTGGTGGGAATTTGCGGTACCGGTTTCGCGTGCGAACGGCGGAACGCCGCCGCCGCGCGAACCTGCGAAGCGTGCGGAGCCATGGGCGAAGCCTGCTGCGGCACCGGCGCCGTCGCCACGCGCACCTGCGCCGCGGGCCTGACCTGCACGGCGAACACCGCCATCTGCAACTAGACGAACACGCCTAGCTCGGATCGGTTGGCGGCTAGCCGGGCCGCTAACCGAGAGCGTTTGTGATCGGCCAATGCGTGCGGCGCACGCGCGGATCGGTCCAGCCGTATCAAAAAGTCTTGATTCAGTGAACTCGGTAACAAATCCCCCGGGCGCGACGGACACCGGGCCGGCGGCTCTCTTGAGTCTTCCTTCGTCGGCCATCCCGACGAACGGCCGGCGCGCTTTTCGTCGCCGCTGACCAATGACGAGACCACTCTCTTCGTGAAGCTGGCCACGTCCATCGGCACTCAGGCGGGCAGCAATGTCCTGGTGGGCGTTCGCAACGCGATCCGGGCAATTTTGCAATCACCGCAGTTTTTTGTATCGGATCGAGCTCGGCGTGCCCAGCGCCGCCGACGGCGGCCGTCTCAAGTACACCAGCTTCGAGGTGGCGTCGCGCTTGGCGGCGTCGATCTGGGCCTCGGTCCCCGACGACCCGCTGCTGGATGCGGCGGCGCAAGACTCGTTGTCGACCTCGGCGAATGTCATCGCCCAGGCCCAGCGCATGATGGGCGACCAGCGCGCCCATCGATCGCGTGCTGACGAACGGCGGGCGGCGGCGTAGTTCTGCGGGGCATGATCGGCAAACGGTGCGTGCAACGCCGGCAAAGTGGCGTGCATGGGTGACCGACTGCCGCAACCGCGCCAAACGATCGGTCGCGCGCCGACGCACCGACAATCTACCGCGACTGAAGCCGTCGGTAAGGGCGAAGAAAAAAGGTTCGCTCAGAGGCCGAAACTGGTCCCCAGCTGGTTCAGCGCCTTCTGCACCAGCGCCTGTGCGTTGCCGTTCAGCGAGCCGGTTGCAGAGCCCACCGGGCCGGTGCCCGTGTTGGTGCCTTTCACGACCCACGACGGTCCAGAGAAGATGACGACGGTGACGCCGCTGTCCACGCCACCGGTCGTTCCGCTGCTGGGAATTCCCAGCAGGATGGCCGATTCAACGGACGCTTCACCGAGTTCGCGGGCGTCGTTGTCCGAAGTGGTCTGGTCGTTCGCGGTCTGGGTATCGCCGAACACAGCGCCGATGGCCTTGTTCTTGTAGAAGATCAAAGCGAACTGCAGGCCCGTGATGTCGTGTTCGGAATAGAAGAAGTGCGGGCACGGAACCTTTTTCGTGCCTGCTTCATTGTCCCAGCAGTCATCGCCCAGGACGTAGAAGGGAACATGGTGCGCTCCGAGCGCCGTGCCGCTGTTGTCTTGCCACGTGGTCGAGCCCTGATGGTCGGGATCAGGATCGGGATCCGCCCCATCGGTATCGATGGCCATGCCGGAGCTATAGGCGAAGACGCCGGTCGCAACTTGATAGACGTTCACGTTCATCGCCCGGGTCTGTGTATTGATGTGCGGCAGGGTGTTCACCTGATCGGCTGACGATTCGTGCGCCATGATGCCCGCGAACACCTGTGCGGCCGTGAAGTTGGCGCCCGTGCTCATCATCGAATCGCCACCTGTGTCGGCTGTCCGATCGGTGGCTATGTCGGTGGCTGCGTCGGTCGCGTCAACCGCCACGCCGCCGGTGCCCATTGCGCCGCCGGTACTCGCTGCACCGCCGGTACCTACTACGCCGCCGCTGCCGACAGCGCCACCGGTGCCTGCGCCACCGGTGCCTACTGCGCCGCCGCTGCCGACAGCGCCGCCGGTACCTGCGGCGCCGCCGGTGCCGCTGCTGCTGTTGTTGTTGCCACTGCAGGCGCCAAGCGTCGCCACAGTAAATGCCACAAAGAGAACTGTGCGCTTTTTGAAAATCATTTTCCCTCGGGCAATAACGGGTGGCTCCGGCCCAGACCTTCTTGTCTGCTGAACAGTCGATGTCGACCTGATCACGCGGACGGCGGAAAGCATCTTCGACAATGTCCGCGCTCGGCGGCGTCTCGGCGGTCAGGAACAATCGGACGCATCGTCGATCCTGGGCGATCGATGGTGGAGCCTGCGTGAAAATCCGACTGGCGGTGAAGGTGTCCGGCGCGTCGGCCCGTTATGATGACGGGCCGAGCGAACGCCTGAGTCCCTGGCCGTCTCTCTGAACGACATGGGGCGGCTCCCTCGGTGAGTTGATTCGGTCGGGCTTGACGACTTAGGGCCGAGACTTCCGGCGCCGCGCCCAGGCGATCGCGGCCAGCATCAGCGAGGCCGCCAGCCCGGCGGTCGTCCGGTCACCGCCCGCGAGCGCGCAGCCGCTGCTGACGCTGACGCCGGTCCCGGTCGTGCCGCTGCCGCCGGTGCCGGGCGCTGGGGCGCCGCCGCTGCCGGTGGCGATCGTCGCACCGCCGCTGCCGGAGGCACCGCCAGAGCCGGCCGCGCCGCCGCTGCCGGACGGCGGGCTGCCGCCGCTGCCGTTGCCGCCGCCGCCTGCGGTGTCGGTGTCCCCGTCGGGACTGGCGCCGCCGTCGGTGCCGGGCTGGTCGCTGGCCATGATCTTCGCTTCGGTGAACGTGTCGGCTTCGATCAGATCGTCGAAATAGATGATGTCGGTGAAGTTGCCGGGGGCACGGCGGTGCAAGCCGTTCTGGTAGAAAAGCGTGTTGGTGTCGGCCTTGGTCTTGCCCTGGTGGTTGGTCACCACTTGCACGCCGTCGAACCAGGCGTCGACGCTGCCGGTGGCGGTCGTTGACCAGTGCACGTGAATCGCCACCTGGTGCCACACCCCGACGGTAAAGTCCGCGGTCCACAATTTGGTCGAGGCGAGGGCGCCGACCCCAAAGCCGATGGTGGTCCCGCCGCCCGTCTTGGGCTCGATCCAGAAATCCATCACGTTCTGCGAGCTGACATTCGATTCCCAGAACGCAAACTCATTCCGCATGCCAGCGTCGGCCGGCATCAGGTAGTAACCGGAGATCCAGGTGTCCTTGCCTTCGGCGGTCAGGGTGCTCTGGTGCTGGATGTCGACGCGGTCCTGGTTATTACCGCCGAACAGATCGTCCGGGTGGACGGTGATCTTGCAGGCGTAGCTGCCGCTGTGGACTTTCTCCCCCAGCACCTCGACGTTCTGGCGGGTGCCTTTGGTGGGGTTCGTCCCGGGCATCCACTCGGACAGGTCACCCTTTTCGAAGGTCGACGTCCAGGCCACCGTGGCCTGGGCCGGGCGCGCCGCGGCCAAAAACCCGCCGACAACGGCGCAAATAACCAAAAGCCACGAACGGAAGATAGGGTTCGACTGCATTGATCCCCCCTTTGTCCAGAGTCGCGTCAGATTGCTAGCAAAGTAAGCGGCCTGCGCCACCGATGCATTTAAGGAATCGGGAAGGTCACCGGCGCACACGTCGAAACGCCCGCCCCGACGATGGTGAAGGTCAACTCAGGCACCGCGACCGTGGTGGTCGGCGGCGTGGCGGTCGGATCGTAGCGGGTGACCTTGGAATTGTCCGTGTCGCTGGCGGTGTAGAACCAGTAGCTGCCGCCCCAAAAAGAAAACGCATATCCCCCCGTCGTGGCGTCGATGGTGGAAAGCGAAACTGCTTGAGGGGTCGCGGCGGTCGTCTTGTCGATCTGCGCGAGGTGCGCCGGGTCGGTGGTGAAGAAGCCGTACAGCTTGGCGTCGCCGGTGCCGGTCAGCTCGCATCGACCGCCCATCACGTCGCCGGTGTAGGTTCCGATCGGGATCAAAGTCGGTGGTGACTGGCCAAGGTCAATTTTGGCCAACCCTTTGCCGTTGGGAAGCTGGGTATCGTCGCCGGTGTTGTCCGAGACATAGAGAGTCTCCTGGCTGGATCCCGCTGCGTCCGCCGAAAACCCCATCGAGAGATTGGGCGAAAATCCAGACTGCCCGGCGACGAATCCGGTGTCGACACAGGCCAGGGTGGTTGTGTTGACGGTGAAGATCTCGCCACCGGCGTAATTGACGTACGCGGTGCCGCTCCGGTCGACGGCCATCGAATTGACGGTGTCATCGCCGGCCGCCGCGCAGTTGATTGGCCCTAAATCGGTGAAGGCCGCGCTGACATCGGGCAACTTATTCGGAGCGAAACTGTAAAGGTGGTTCTCGTCGGAGACCACGTAGACCAGTTTCGCCGCATCCGTGCAGTTGGCGGAGGGAACCTGGCCGCCTCCGGAACCCGCGGTCCCGCCAGTGCCGGCAGTGCCGCCAGTCCCGAGGCTGCCGGCTGCTCCTCCGCTGCCGCCCGATCCCGACGTGCCGCCCGTCGCGGACCCATCGGCGGCTTCTGGAGTCTTCACACCGGCGCAGGACCACGAACAAAGCACCAGGGCCAACATGAAACGCGAGCTTTCACCGAACCTCATTCTCTTGTCCTTCTTCATACCGTAGTCTTGCTGTGTCACGCCTGACGCGTTCAGAAGCCGCCGATCAATCATCGTCTCGCCTTGTCCCGATATCAAGGTTGGCGGCGGCCCTTCCCGTCGGGACAAACAGCATCAGGGTAGGCCGTCAGGCCGTGACGGCGTATTCTCCTGCGACGCCCGCGAGGCGCATTCACCCCCGCAAGGAGAGACGACATGGCCGAAAGCGTTTACAAGGTTATCGAACTGGTCGGCACCAGCACGGAGTCCTGGGAGAAGGCGGTGGCCGCGGCCGTTTCGGTGGCTTCGAAGTCGCTGCGTGACCTACGCGTCGCCGAGGTCTCGAAGCTGGACGTGACCATCAAGGACGGAAAAGTGGATAGCTATCGCGCCAAGGTCAACATCTCGTTCAAGTACGAAGGCAAGGTCTGAGGCCGGCGATCCACTGCCTAGCGGGCCGGTCCGGTGGCGACCCGCGCGCCTGGTGGTGGTGCGACGACCGCCGCATGCCACAGCAGCTCGAAGCTGCCGTGATTTTGCGTGACAAAGCAGGCGACCTCGCCGGTGTTCAGGTTGAGGACGACGCGCCGATCGGCGGCGACCTTGCCGTGCGTGAGCGCCTCATCGATGCGCTCACGCTGGTTGCAATCCTGGTCCGTGCCAGTGAGCGCGGGTGCCGCATACAGCGCCCCACCCGGGAACGCCGAGAACGCGTGCAAGACCACGGGACCCACCGTCAATGCCCGCACGGACGGACCGCGCACCGTCACCTGTCCGCGCAATCCCGGGCCAGCGCCGCCCGCCCGCAACCCCTGTACCCCGCAGGCGCAACCCAAGCACAATAGCAACAGCAACCATGACCCCCATACCCGCCGCGAAAATGTATTCACCCTCATCACGCCCCCCTGCCCAGTACAACGCAATCGGGCTGTTATGTGCCCCGCCTTTTATCCGGCGAAGACCTGCGGCAGCGTGAACAGGCTGTCGAAAGATTCGGTGCTGAGCGCCGCTTCGATGGCCACGCGTTTGATGTCCAGCGGGTGCCAGCGCTGCGTGCTCTGCTGGTCTTGACCATCCAGGCGATCTCGTCCCGCCACGAGGCCCCGTGCCCGTCGAGGAATGACGTCGTCACGAAGAAGGTCGCCTGGACCCGGTGGTGGCGAAGGACCGGAAGCGCCGCCGTGAAGTTGTCGCGATAACCGTCATCGAAGGTGATTTGCACAAACCGTCCGCGCCGCCGCCCGGTGAGACCGTCGTCCCGGTCCAATCACGTCGCAGCTGGCCGCCAGAGAGCGGACCTGCGCGTCGAAAGCCTCGGGCGTCGCGCTGAACAGCGCATCGTCACCGTCGCCGCCGTCGGGGCGCCCGATGCGGTGATAGTTGAAGACCAGGAGCCCATCCCAGCTGCCCATCCAGGCCAGCAGGCGTCCAAGCCCGGTCGCCGACAGGACGCGGGCAGCGTTTTCTCTTTTGGACATCGCCGTCAGTCCTCCGAGCGCCGGCAACGCAAGTGTCGCGCCAAGCATCGCCGAGAGACGGGTTTTGCCGACGCGCCGCCGTCTGCGCAGTCTGTGCATCACTCACCTGTGCCGATTGTCCAAACAGGTTGCACAGTCTGTTCATCAGCCGCGTTCAACAACCTCCGTGAAGCCTGTAAAGAGAGGTTTCATCTCTCGGCACGACCATTGCTGAGCCGCACCTCATGTCTGTCGCAGAGATCCTTTCGGATGATCGAGAGCCAACCAGATTTCCGCTGCGCCTCGTGCGAACGAGCGAGAGAGCGGATCTTCCCACCTCTCCGCTTGAGCCACGGCGGCGAGCCCGCGCCCGTGATGCCGCGCCCAGGCCGGCGCCCGCCGACTTCATCGCCCGCGCAGTGGCCTTTCTTCCCGACCTCGAACGTTGGGCGCGCCAGCTGACCACCCAGCCTTCCGACGCCAAGGACCTGGTTCAGGACACTTACCGCCGCGCCCTGGAGGCCCACCAGCAGTTCCACGCTGGTTCCGACCTGCGTTCCTGGCTGGGCTGCATTCTCCGCAACCTGCACCGCGACCGCCTCCGCCGCAGCTGGCGCGAAATCTCGATGGGCGGCGACGACGTCTGGATGATCGCCGCCCCCACCCCCGAACCCCGACCGCTTTGGTCCCTGGTCTCCGACGAGGAGCTGGACCACGCGCTGGGCGCGCTGTCACCGGTCTATCGCACGCCGTACGTGTTGCACACCGTCCACGGCCGGTCGTACAACGAGATCGCGAAAGAGATCGGCATCCCGCCGGGGACCATCGGATCGCGGATCCACCGCGCGCGGGCGTTGTTGCGAAGGCATCTGGTGAAGGGGGAGGCGGGGGAGGCGGGGGGGGAGTGCGCGGGAAAGACAACGCTGCCTCGCGAATAGTGGGCCCGCGACGCGTACATCGGCTTGTCGCTGCCGACCTCGGCGCATCACCAACGTCACACGGAAATCAGAGTTGGCGTCCGATGGCGTACTGGATCAGGTCGCGGACGAAGCGTTTGTCGTCGCCTTCGGGGGCGTCGGCGTAGGCGGCTTCGAATTCGCGCGCGGCGGCCTCAGCGAACTGCTGTGCCACCAGGCGCGCGTGATTCAGGCTGTCGTACTTGCGGATGATGGTCGAGATCCATTCGATCTCCCGCGCAACACGCATCGAGCGTGATTTGCCCAGAATCGCTCGGAGGCGCTCGGTTTCGAACTTGTCCGCCTTCGAGAACACGTCGGCCAGGATCAAGGTGCGTTTGCCCTCCCAAAGATCGCCGCCGATTTCCTTGCCGTACTTCTTGGCGTCGCCGATTAAATTGAGGACGTCGTCTTGGATCTGGAAAGCGACTCCGAGGAAGTAGCCGAAACGGTCGAAACGCTCGAGATCCATATCGCCAGGCCGGGCCACAACGGCGCCGATGCGGCAGGGGTGGATGAAGCTGTACCAGCATGTCTTCTTGAGGGTCATAAGGAGGTAGTCGTCCTCCCTGACCTGGCAGTTGTTGTCGCGAACCCAGCCGATCTCAAGTGCCTGGCCCTCCAGCGAGTCCATGAGCATGTGATCGAATTCGTCGAGCATCCGTTGAGCTCCGGCGGGGCTCATTCTCTCGGCGCCTTGGCGGGCCAGACGGATGCTC
The DNA here is from genome assembly GCA_036268875.1 of Polyangia bacterium. Classification (GTDB taxonomy): domain Bacteria; phylum Myxococcota_A; class Polyangia; order Fen-1088; family Fen-1088; genus DATKEU01. Next base: position 26,516 of record DATATI010000023.1, read on the forward strand.
AGCGCTTGCATGGCGTCGCCCGTGTTGATCGCCAGAGGAATGCCCTGCTCGATGTACATCGTCGGACGGTCGCGCCGGAATTCGCTGCCGTCCTCAATGTCGTCGTGGACGAGGAAGGCGTTGTGGAGCATTTCGAGAGCGGCCGCGACCGCCAGCACGTCGTCGGCGCGACCACCGAACGCGCGGCAGGTCGCGATGCACAGCGCGGGGCGCAGCCCTTTCCCGGCGCGCGAAAGGTGATCGTCGATCAAGCCGTAGAGATAGCGTTTGGGCTCTCGATCCGCGCCTGCGTCGCGCAGGTATGGCGCGATCAGATCGCGGAACGGCAGCAGTCGCGCCGAAAAATCGGCTTTCTCTGCCGATGCGGGGGCCGTTTTGAGCTTGAGATCGTTCATTGGGAAAGAATTCTGATCCGGGGAGCTGAAGAAGGAGCCGACGACGGAGAGCTGGCCGGGGGCGGGGATGTGTCCGGTGTGACCAGCTCCGGAGCCGACGAGAACGCCGCCAGATCCTGCGCGCTGCGATGAATGCTGCGAACCAGCTCTGCGGCGCGCTCGGCGCTCATGCTGTCTGTTCCCGCGGTGGTACCAACGGTGGACGCGGCCGCGGCCAGGCCGAGCGCGTGCTGAGCCAACTGGACGATCCCGCCATCCCAAGCGAGTCCGCGCCGAAATCTCTGTCGGTCGAAAGCACGCAGAGGCGTCAGTAATTCGGGTTCATGAAGCTTCCAGATCTCGCAAGGCTTGGCCTTCGAGCCAGAGGCGGCGATGATTCCGTTCGTCGCGCGTCGTGCGGCCTCGTTGGCACCCTCCATGGTGGCGAGGTCCGTGTGGGTGCGCACGTAGTCCGAGGCGAGAAAGAAGTTCGGAATGCGCGTCGCGGCCTCCGGCCTCAGCTTCCAGGTGTCGACGTAGTTGACCAGCAATGGCTCGATGTTGGTCTCGTTGCCCGGTGTGCTCGGATCCGTGTCCTCGATGTCCGGGTCCAGAAACCAGAAATGGAGGTGCTCGTCCTTGAGGATCTCCTTGCCGCCCACGTTGACGCTCAACTGAATCTGGTTCCACACCTCTTGCTTGATCTCTTCGCGACTGCACTGCATCGCAGTTTTTCCGTTCAGACCGGGTGTCGTCCAGCTGGAAATATCGACGGAGAGGATGCCCCGAACTTTGCCGTCACCGTGACTGGCCAGGTCGAAGTCGGGCCAGAACTGCGCCTGCGACACGGAGGTCAGAGCCCACGGCGATTCGAGAAAGATGGTGTGGCCGTGGGTGAGCGGGACGTCCACCGTCAGGTAAAATTGGATCCCGTTCATCCACTCGACGTTCTCGCTGAGCGGCGGGATGTTCGCCAGCGACGGATCCGCGGCCGCCAGCGCGGGGGTGACGAACTCGGCCATGCGCTCGACGGGGAGAGCGGCCAGGTAGTAGTCAGCGCGCGCTTCGAACGTTCGGTTGCGCTCGACGATCGTGGCGCTCGTGATCCGCCCGCCTTGCACGTTGATGGCGGCGACCTCGGCCTCCATGTGATACACGACGCCCAGCGCGCGCAACTGCGCCAGCCACGGCTGGATCCAGACGTGGCTCGTCGGACCGTTGAGCAGACGATCCGCCGTCACCCCGGGCTGAACAATGTAGAGCAGCATCTGCATGAAGATGTCGCCGATGGTCTTCGTGCTCGCGCGCCGGGCCTTGGCCGCCACCAGCGACCGGGTGATGCCGTGGCCGAACAGGAGCTGGTAGCCCTGCGACCGGCCCTCGGCCTCGATGAAGTCCCACCAGCTTATGCGCTCGTATTCGGTTATCCGGCGCTCTTCGCACGAGGTGAAGACCTGCCAGACTTTCGACGCCAGAAACGCCGTCTCGGCGACGTTCACGTCGAGCTGTCCGCCAAGCAGACCAAGAACGTAGTAGAGGGCCGTCTTGAGCTCGCCAGGCGTGAGCGGAAACCTCGCTGGAACAATCACCGACCCCCGCTCGTTCCGGGCGATCTGGATCTGCGTCGTGTCGACGAGGTTGTCAGCGACAGTGCGATCCCGAAACGGGATGCGCTTCATCGTGTCGACGACGTGTTTGTAAAAGCCCGGAAAGAAGCGAAACCCATGCTCGCCTGGCAGCCACGGCTTGCGCGCCCGCCCCATCGCCGCGGGTCGGACGGGGCTCGCCGGTTCGGTCACCGGGATGCTCCGGGCCTTCCCTCCCGGAACGTCCCGCCGCTCGAACACCTCGACATGAAACCCGCGCTCCGCGAGTTCGTGCGCGGCGCTCATGCCGGCGACGCCGCCGCCCAGAATGATGACTTTTCTTGACATTGTTCAGGCGGATGGCGACATCAGTCGCGTCAGAAGTTTTTCGCCCGAGCTATTCTTCAGAAGCGCAGTTCTCACTGCAATGCGAACCAGGCAGCGTAGCCGTCGTATGCATCAATCTCTTGCTTGAGGTGTCGCAGAGCTTGTTGATAGGCAGGTTGGTCAGCCGCCGGCTTTGTTTTGGCCTCGGTTGTCAATGTCATGACATCGTTTGTCGTCGTGGCTTTCCGAGCTGGGTGGTTGTCGGCAGCAGGATGGTCTACGATCCCGTGTGTGTGGCCGCCAGCGACTTGGGCGCTCTGGGCGGATTTCCTCAATACATTAGCTTTCGTATCGATGGCGGCCTTGACCTCGGCCTTGACGTCGTTCTTGGCTTGGCCAGCCGAGGTGTTTCCATATAGAAGAAGGACCCGTTGAACCCATTGGGCGAGTTGCTCCGCTTTGTTGGCTGGGCCCGGATTTGAATTGGCCAGCTTAGCCATCTGAAACTGAAGAACGTTGGTGATTTCCGCAAAATTGTCGACGTCGGTGTCTTTCAAAGAAGGCGCGGGTGGTTTTGCAAAAACTGGCGATGACATGGTTGCTCCTCAGAAATAGGGTTACTGGTGAAGGACCAATATCGATGTCCAATCAGGCACACGAAGAGCGACGCGTTCTGAAATGCGGAATATGAAACGCGGCTCAGTAGTGATCTGAAGGAATCGAATATGGAGTTCCGAGGAAATAACCAGCTCCGGAGGGGTTCCTCCGAGCGCGATCACGAGGCCCGTATTTATCGGAAGGGTGCTCGTTCGCAGTAGAGGTGCCTCGAGAAACGGTTTGACCCTGTCAACCGGAAGCACAAGGCTAGCGGCGGGAGTGTGCAAGTCTCTGAAGTAATCCTGATCGAGAACACATGCAAAGGGGCCGTTGTGACCAGCCCCCTCCAGGTCTCCTACCGCACTCATGATTTCATTCGCTAGGTTGAAGCCGGGATTTCCGCCCGCGGCGACTGTCCGGTCTAGACGGGGTATGAATGGCACCATGCCGTAGAGTCCTGGCTGCGGACCTCCCAGTCCGATCTCGAACACGGGAGGCAATCCCGCGGCCCCGGGTGGCGGCACTCCGGGCCCGGGCTGCCCACGGAAAATGAGCGCATCCTCCACTCGTTTGATCAGGTTGACGGCCCGCCGGAATTGAATCAGGCCGCCCAGCAAATTGGGATCGGACACCTCCTGGCTGGTCAGCGCAACGTTGATCGACAGGGAAGTGAAGAAGGTCGTTGGCGTGTGGTTTACCGCGAGGCGCTGCTGCGGCGGCAGGTTTGCTCCGAGATTCAAGCCAAGCGTCAGGTCCGGAACGGCGATCGCGGTTTTATCCGGGTAAAGAGACGTCGACAGGAATTTTCCTGAAGCGGAGGCCTTCCCAGCCTCTTCTTGAATGGTCGAGACCACTCGGCTCCACTGCTCATCTGACCATCCAACTTCAGCGCTGTTCCTGTCCATGCTAGGTATCCCCCCTGGTGAATTTCAACGGATCTCGACGGTGATGACCGCTTTCACTCCCGAAAGACCGACGGCTTGCACCAGTCCCGAATATGCGCCCGGGACGGCTTGGGTCGGGACGTCGACCTTGGCGGTGACGACGGCCTGGTGGCAGGCGCCGATGTCGAGCGTCGTAGGGTCAAACGAGATCGCGAACGACGGGATGCTGCCGCCACCGTCGCTCAGCAAATCGCTCGAATAGAACGACACATTGATTGGATGGTTCTCGAGATTCTCCAGCCGCAACGGGATGGACGTCGTTCCGCCCGCCAAGACTGGCGCCAAGGACTGGCGCCATGGAATGTCCAGCGCGGACCGGACCAAAGAATCCGCCTCGGCCGGTTGCGCACCGAGGTACGAAAAAAGATCCGATAACACTGCGGTTGCCCGTTGCCGGAGCTCATCGATCGAATGCGGCGAGGACGTGGGAGTGCCATGGTCGCTCGAAATTGCGGTCCTCGGGAAAGAAATCGGCCGCTTGGGCGTCTCGCGGGAGAGAATCGCTATGGCTCGGCCAACCACGTCCGGCAACGACCGTTCAGCGATCGGTGCTGTGTCTGGAGCCCTCGACGGAAGAGGCGAATGGGCCATGTGTCCTCAAATTGGGGCCGGGAAAGCGCTGCGCATCATACACACTTCGTCGAACTGTCAATAGAGATTCACGGTGAGGCGATGAGGCGGTGTATGTTGTTCACGACCCGATAATGGTTAAACCGAAACGTCGTTCTGGCCGAACCGTCTCGACGATCCTCCAATCGCCCGGCAAGGAGGTGACGTTCGTTCGGATCCGCGACAAGGAAATTTCTGCAGGATTCGGACCAGAGCGATTACTCGTGGATGAGGGCGAGATCGGCGCGGGAGGCTCAGGATCGGTTCACCGGGCCTACGACCCGAACCTGCGCCGCGTGGTCGCCATGAAGGTGATGGCTCCCCGGGGCAAGAAGAACGTCGAGCGGAGATCTCGATTCATCAATGAAGCCCGCATCATGGCTCAGCTGGACCATCCCAATGTCGTTCCGGTGCACGACCTGGTAGCCGACCACCGAAAGAACGCCTACTTCGTGATGAAGCTAGTGCGTGGGCGGACCCTCGAGGCCGTGGTCGGTGAACGGGGTGCCCAGCCAGCCAGCCCGGATGGTTTGCACAGACTGTTACTCATCTTGCTCAAAGTGTGCGACGCCCTGGCCTTCGCGCACAGCCGTGGCGTACTTCACTGCGACCTCAAGCCCGACAACATCATGGTCGGTGAGTATGGCGAGGTGTATCTAATGGACTGGGGCATCGCTTTTCAGAAGCCGCCCGTGGCTGCGAACCCTGACTCGGGCGCTCACCCGGGAATTAGGGGAACGCCGTCGTTCATGTCGCCGGAACAGGCTCAGGGCGACGGTGCCAGGCTTACCGAAAAGACGGATGTATTTGGATTGGGCGCTGTGCTGTATTTCATTCTGACCGGCCACAAGCCATTCGCCGGGAAGTCCGTCACCCAGATCCTCGCCCGCGCCAGAGCGGGTGAATATCAGGATCCCGAGCTCGCGGCGGGTGGTCCGTTGCCCCCGTCGCTCGTTCACATCGTCAGGAGAGCAATGTCGCGCGATCCAGAGGACCGCTATGCGAGCGTTCTCGAAGTCAGTCGAAGCGTGGAGGAGTTCGCCCGCGGCGACTGGCACCTTCCCGTGCGAACATTTCCACGTGGTTCGATCATCGCCAAGGAGGGCGAGTGGGCGGACGCCGCGTATATCATCGTCAGCGGGGCCTGTCGCGTGTTCAAGACCATCGGGGGCGAGCGCCGTCTGCTGCGCACCATGGGCCCCGGCGATGTCTTTGGCGAGACCGGCATCTTGTCGGGCGACGTCAGGACGGCGACCGTGGAGACTGTCGATGAGGTGGTGGCCCGGGTGGTCACGCGCGAGCTGTTCCAGGATCAACTCGGTGTAGATTCCTGGCTGGCGAAATTCGTGCTAGCGCTGGCGGATCGCTTCCGGGACCTGGATCAGAGGTTGGCACGTCAAAAAGACAAGAGCGGCGCCTGAGGCGTTCGCGGGCGCTGACGGTCAGCGCAAAGCGTAGAGGTCGTAGGCGTATTCGAGTTCTTTCATCCGCACTGCGCCTATCCCAATGCATTGTAGTCGATTGAGCTCGATGTATTTGGGATGCGAGGTGTGAATCCGGGGCGCGGTGCGGGTCGGCGCGATATTTGGCCACCGATGGTCCAGGAAATTTTGATAGCCGTTCTCGCCGAAGTCACAGGAGCCGAGATAGCTCGCGTAAAACAGCGCCCCGTCATCGCCCTCGACCGTCGCTCGTACGTCCATGACGCCTATCCCGTCGTGACGGATCGTCATCCAGTCGCCACCCATTGTGCGGACCTTGCCGTTGATCATGGGGCCGTGAATGTCGCCTTCGTTCGGATACCAATACCAGTGCACTAAGAGTCCGGCCGGAGTGACTCCGATGATCTCGGGTTCACGTAGGGGGACCCTGATCGTCGCGAGGTACTCGAATGCGGGCGGCGTTCGTTCAGGCGCGGCTCGCGACGGCGTATCGCGCCCGTTGTCGGGAGCCGCGAGCGGCACGTCGGTCAGACGGAACGATGACGGCAGAGCCGCGGCGGTCGCCGAGTCGGGAGCGCACCGCCCGGCACAGGTCAGGGTCGGCACATAAGTGACGCGCATCCCGGTCCAGAAATCCGGAAACATGATCCGGTGATACTCGATGCCTCGGGCGTAGTCGGTCCGCAGACGGACGCCGCGGACGGTTCGCAGCTGCCCCTGGTCGATCCGGTATTGCACGGTCACGGCGTTGCTTGGGCTTTGCGGTTGGACCCCGACTGTTACGGAGACTCCACGGCGACCTTCGACCGCATCGTCAGTCGGAGCCGGCGCGTCCGCACTGCCGTACCAAAGCGTGAGTTGTTCATGTGTGAAGCGCACTGTTGGCACCTAGGAGCTTAGGAGACGAGCGCCGTCGGCACGGCGAAGCTGGGCTCTGGATCGCCGAGGCGATTGAGCAACTCCCGTGCCGCTTTCAGGTCTGGTGTGGCAAAGCCCTCCGTAAATGAGCCATAGAGATCGGCCACGAGACGCCGTGCCGCGTCCCCACGGCCAGTTTGCTCCCAAACCCGGCCGAGGCTTGTGGTGGCGCGCAGCTCGAGCATCCGCGCGTTCTGCTGGCGCGCCAGCGCTCGGGCGCGCTCGAAGCATGCTTCGCTGTCGGCGATCAGTGCGCGTTCGAGATGGATCTCACCCATGAGACGATAAAGCTCGGGCGCGAACTGCAGCTCTTGCCGGGCCTCGGCCGCGATTGTCTCGACTTCTAATGTCGCCAGCGCTTCGTCCGCGCGGCCTGCTTTCCAGAGGGAGAGCCCTAGCATGGCCATTGTGATGGTCTGGTTGAGGTAGCTGCCGGTCGCTTGCCACTCCGCGATTCCCAACTTGGTTTCGGCGATCCCCTTGTCGGTCTCACCGCGTTCGACGAGTACCCAGCCATTGAACATTTTCGCGAACGGGCTCCAGATCTCGAAGCTCTCATGCTTCGCCAGCGTGAGAAGATCCGCGGCGGTCTTCGCCGCGCCGCCGATGTCGAGATTGCACGCGTGCAGGAGCAGGCTCGCCGCGAGAGCAAACGCTTCACTCGGATGGTGCTTGAGCTCGCGGGTCAATGCGATTCCCGACTGGACCATCGCAGGGGCTTGGTCGGGATAGCCGAGCATCCAGAGGCTCGAGCCGAGCATGATCCGCAGTGCCGCGGACGATGAGAATTGGAACGTGCGCACGATGTTGCGCTCGGCCTCGAGATTGAATAGTTGTAGGCCCGCTTCCGCATGCTCGCGGACCTGCAGGAATTCGCCCCGGTAGAAGTGGCTGTACCCGACCGCGTGATGGGCCATCACCTGGAGCATCGGAATTCCCGTCTGGTCGGCCAGGCGCAGTACCTGTGCGCCGGTCTCGAGGGCCTCGTCCAGCTTGCCGCGCAGGAAGTAATTGGTCCAAAGCCCCCAACGCGAGCCATATGTGCTGTTGAAATCGCCGAGCAGCTCGCCCAGTACACCCGCCCTACGACATGTCCGTTCGACCTCGAGCGCGGCCCAGCCTTTGATTGCCATGTAGGCAGGCGCGATTCCCATCTGCAAATCGAGCTCTTGCTTGTCTCTCGCTGCGCCGGGTGCAAGCGCCGCGACGAGCTTCAGAGCATTTTCGAAATGCGCGATGGCCTCCTTGTTGTCGGCACGACCAAGCGCCCGCTGCCCGGCCTTTTGCCAGTGAGAGATCGCCTCGTCTAATAGACCCGCTCCTTCGTAGTGGCGAGCCAACAACTCTGGCTCGGTGTCTTTCAGGTAGGGGAAGCGTTCCGTCAGCGTTCGAGCGATCTGCGCGTGGTACTCGTGCCGGGTCTTGCGCAGCAACATGTCATAGGCGACGCGCTGGATGAGCGCGTGCTTGAAGGTAAAGACCGCCTGTTCTCGACTTCCCGTTCGAAAGACCAGCCCGGCGTCCACCAGGCGGGAAAGGTCTCCTTGAAGGACAGCGTCATCGCGCGAAGAAACGGCCTTCAGGACATCGTAGCGGAACTCACGGCCCAAGGTGGCCGCGAGCTGAGCCAATGGTTTGCTAGCGCCGAGGCGGTCGATGCGGGCCATCAGCGGACCACGGATCGCGGCCGGTACGTCATCGTCGCTGCGTGTCCCCGCTGGCTGGTAGCGATCGTCCAGCTCTCGGAAGGAGCCTTCCTCCAAGATGGCTTTGGTCAGCTCCTCGACGAAGAGGGGGATGTCGCCAGCTCGCGTGAGCAGCTGGACGAGCAGGTCGTCGGGTAGCGCCTTCTGGCCGGTCAGGTGGGCGATGATGGTCTTGCTCTCATCTCGGGGCAGGGGGCGAAGATTCCGCTCTTCGATGCGCCCGAGGTCCTCAGGCGGGAACTCGGGCCGGGCCGAGAGCAGGATCATGAGGTGCGTGGGCGAGTTCGGTATCTGGCGACGAAGAATGACCTTCAGGAGCTCAATCGTGGTGGGATCGGCCCAGTGCAGATCCTCGAGGATGAACAGCGTGGGGCGCTGCGCGGCCAGCCGAGTCAGGCATTCCGCGAGCAACTCCAGCGTGCGCTGCCGCTGCTTCGGCGCTGCGGCGGCGAGCGTCGGGTAGTGGTCGTCGACGGGGACGGCGAAGAGCGGAGCGAGCAGTGGGACCGCCTCCTCTGGCCGGAGGCCGAGAGCAACGACGCGCTCCTCGAGGTGCTTGCGCTTCTGGTCGGCTGACTGCGTGGCGGCGAACCCGAAGCGCCGCTCCATCATCTCGATGATCGGGTGCAGGGCGCTGTTCTCGTAGTACTGTGAGCAGCGGCAGTCGAGAAGGTCGTCGCGGCCCGGTTCGATCCAGCCTTTGACCATCTCGACGAGGCGTGACTTTCCGATCCCCGGCTCCCCGCGAATGAGGACCGCGGAGCGCGTCCCATTGCCGGCGAGCGCCCACGAGTCGGCGAGAAAGGCGACGTCCTCTTTCCTGCCCACGAACGGCGTCAAACCGGTTGCGTACGCGGCCTCGATGCGACTGGTGGCGGCGGTTGCTTCGAGGATCCGGAACAGGCGCAATGTGCGGGCCACACGCTTGAGCGTGGCGCCTTGAGGGAGCTCCTCGATCCTGAAGAAACCACGCACGAGGCGCTCGGTGGCCTCGCTTATCACGGCGCAACCCGGCCGGGCCTCAGTCTGCACGTGGTGCGCGAAGTTCGGCGTCTCACCGACCGCGAGCTGTTCTTTGCGATCGCCCTCGCCGATCTCGCCCACGACGACCAGGCCGCTGTGTATCCCGACGCGCACCTGGAGCGGCTCTCCAGCGGCCCGAACCTTTTCGACCGCCTCCAACATCTCCAAGCCCGCGAGGACCGCGCGGCGGGCGTCGTCCTCATGCGCGACGGGATACCCGAAGTAAATGAGCAGACCGTCACCGAGGTGCTGGGCGAGGTAGCCTTCGTGACGGCGGACGACGCCGGCGCACAGCGACTGGAACTCCTGCATCACCTCGCGCAGATCTTCCGGGTCCAATCGCTCCGAAAGTGCCGTCGACCCGACGAGGTCGCAGAACAGCACCGTGAGTTGCCGCCGCTCCGCCTTCAGTGACTCGGGCGCGGCTGTGCCAAGCAACGGCTTTCCGCATTCGCCGCAGAATTTAGCTTCCGCGCCTTCGGCGTTGCAGTTCCGGCAGCGCATAGTCCCCCTTCGGTTTTGATAACATGCCTACCGCTTCTTCTCTATGTCTCTGCCCGCAGCTCGGACGTCCGATTGATCCATCTACTTCGGCACTCAATCTCCCGCAATGATCGCCCGCGGCAGCCGCTCATGATGAGCCCTGGGTTCTCGAAGCCCTGCCGTGGGGATGTAGCTCGTCAGACTCAGAGAGTGAAGCCACTTCGTGGGTGAGCAATGGCGCCTTTTGATACTTCGTTTTGAAGTTGTCTCCCGCGCTGAATACCACTCCGTGGCTAATCACCCGGAACATCGTTGGCCCGCACGCTCCTTAGGGTGGGTCCCATCCCAATTCCTTCCTCTGCTTGCGCCATCTTCTGCGGCCTCGGAATCCCGTAGTAATCCAGCTTCGACACGAACGTCCGTCGCGGCATTCCGATGTGCATCGCCGCCCTTGTCTGGTTCCCATTGTGCAAGATCAGGGCATCAATAATTCGCCGCCGCTCGGCTACCTTGGTCGGATCGGTCAGCACCGGCAGATTCTTGGTCATCTCGGCCGTCGGCATCGCCGACAGGGTCGCCGGTTCGTGCCGCGCCACCGGCATCGCCATCTCCGGCGGCGTCATGAACAACTCCCGCGTCAGCCGCATCTTTTCCATCGGCAGGTGCTCGATGCGGATCTCCACCCCGTCGCACAGGGCGACCGCGCGTTCGATGACGTTCTTCAGCTCACGGATGTTGCCAGGCCAGTGGTAGCGGCGCAGGCAGTCCATCACTTCGCTGCTGACAGGCAGGGGACGGTCGCGGCCGATGTCGCGACAGGCGGCGGCGACGAAGGTGTCGAGCAGAGTGGGGATCTCGTCGACGCGCTCCCGCAACGGAGGCACCACCAGGGTGATGCCGTTCATGCGGTACATCAGGTCGCCGCGGAACTCGCCTTTGACGACCGCGGCTTCCAGGTCCTTGTTGGTGGCCGAGATGAAACGGACGTCGATGGGATGTGGCTTTAACGCGCCGATGGGCCGGACCTCGCGGGTCTCGATGACACGCAGAAGCTTGGCTTGCATGGGCAGCGGCATGTCCCCGATCTCGTCCAGAAAAACGCTGCCACCGTTGGCGGATTCCAGCAGGCCGATCTTGGCGCCGATGGCTCCGGTGAAGGCGCCGCGTTCGTGTCCGAACAGCTCGCTGTCCATCAATGAATCGGTCAGACCCGCGCAGTTGAGAGCGACAAACGGCTTCGCCGCTCGCGGTGACAGCCGGTGCACCAGCTGAGCCAGGACGTCTTTGCCGACGCCACACTCGCCCAGGATCAAGACGTTGATCGGCGATGAAGCGGCGCGCGCGGCCATGTCGCGAACGCGCTGCATGGCCGCCACCTCGGGCGAAGCGGCGACCTCGCGTGCCGGCTGCTGTCCGGCGCGGCCTTTCAATAAGGCATTGGCGGTAGCCAGGAGCGCGTCGCCGCTCCGTCCGTTCTTGGGATACCAGGCGACACCGCAGGTCGCCGTCAGACCGCCGTCGCGGCAGCTCTCAAGCACGCCACGGATCAGCGCTTCGACGTCGCCTTCCTTGGCGTCGACGAATAGAATTTCGTAATCGGTCGGCCCGTAGGTGGCGAAGACGTGCGGGGCATTCAGCTCGCGCGCCAGGATCGGCAGCACCTTGGTCCAGTGCGCGGGGCCGGTGAATCGCACCCGCGCCAGCGCAAACGACGCCTTGTTCTTCGCGGCGCGGGCGCATTCGTCGTCGACGCGGGCTTCGAAATAGGTGTGCGACCACAGGCGCCGCGGGCCGGGCGCCGATCGGTTCTGCAGCACCATGATGACCGTCGATCCAATGATGACCGCTTCGCCGGGCAGGATGGGCACCGGCTGGCCGGCCCTGATGGCACCGGCGCGTACGCGGGTGCCGTTGGCGCTGCCGACGTCTTCAATGGCCAGCACCGGCGCGCCGTCCTGGGAGGCCACGCGCAGAACGGCGTGCTCGCGGGACGCCATCGGGTCGTCGATGTGAACGGCGGCGCGCGATGAACGGCCGATGGCCAATGCGCCGGACGCGGGCAAAGGGTGGGAGGCAAAAACATCGGGCGACATGACCAACAGGTGCAGCCCGTCCGTCCCAGTGGCCACCTCTTCCTCGTCACCCGTAATCGTGGTCTCGGTGATCACGGTTCCCCCAAGTGGGCAGCACGATAACGCTACCGCACGGAACCATCAAGCTTGGTGCGAGGGCGATTTTGCGCCAATCGCGGGCGTTGGGACCGACCCCAACCTTGAACTTATCGCGGATTTTTCTTCGTCATTGGCAGTGACGGTGTCCAAACCACTGCACAGATTGGCTGTCCGCGTCCGCAGGACTGGCGAAGATCAGCACCGCTGGTCCGCTTTTTCGGAACAAGCAAACCCGGACAAACGAAAATCGGCTGCGCGCGACCAGCGACAGATCGCCGCAACGGCAGGTCAGCGATCGGTTGCGCGCCGGTCGTCGCTCGGCGCGCTCGCCGCTCACACCTCGGGCAGGGTGCCGGTGCTGTCACCGACAGTAGCGGTCACGCCCAGGGTGGCAATGGTGGTCACCAGCAGGTTCGAGACCGGAACGCCGCTGGACGGCGGCTTTGACTTCCACGACGGCGCGGAGACCGCTTGGCCATAGCGCACGTGCTGCCCGGGCTTCAAGGCGCCACCGCCATGACCGGCCAGCAGGATCGGCATGTCGGTGTGGTTGTGCATGTCGCCGTCGGAGACGTCGCTGGAGATGAAGATGGCCGAGTTGGTCAAGAGGTTCTCCCCGGCCGGTCCGTCGGAGACCGCTTTCATCTGCGTCAGCAGATATGCCACCTGCTGGAAGGTCCAGGTGTTGATGGCGATGAGCTGCGCGATGTTGGTCGCGTTGCCGCCGTGGTGCGAGATGTTGTGGTGCCCGCCATTGATGGGACCGCCGGCGGCGGTCAGGAACGGGTAGGTCTGGTTGCTGACACCATTGCCCTGCATGAACGAGATGACCCGCGTGGCGTCGCACTGGAACGCCAGCACCATCAGATCCAGCATCAGCTTCATGTGGGTGGGATAGTCGGGCGGATTCGACGGCGGCGGCGTCCCCATCTTGCAACTCATCATCGGCCCGGCAGTCGTCAGCTCGACCTCCAGCTGGCGCACGCCGGTCAGGTACTGATCCAGCTTGCCGGCGTCGGTCTTGCCAAGCTTGCCCGAAAGGCTGGCCACGTCGGCGGTGATGTAATCCAGCACGCTCTTGTCGTAGGCCTGGCGCTTGGCGACGTCCGACGACGACGCCTTCGGATCGAAGCCCATGAAGATCTGGTTGAAGGCCTGCATGGCGTCGGTGATCTTCGGCAGCGGCGTCACGGCGTCGGCCCAGGACACATTGCGCGTATAAGCGCAGCTGTACCCGCTGTCGCAGCCGCCGGCCGAGCTGCCGCCGTCGATCCCCAGCGGCAGCGACGGCAAGCGCGTCTTGATGCCGTTCTTGATGAGGCCGTTGGCCGCCACCTGGTCGGCTGAAATACCAAGGTGGATCATCGAGTCGGACTTCAGCGCGTGCGCGCAGGTGATGAACGCGCTGGTCCCGGCCGCGTGGTCGCCGATCTGATCGGGGTTGGCCGGCTGGTTGTTGAGGCCGGTGACGATCGAGAAGTCCGCCCGCAAAGGTTCCAGCGCGGTCAGCGACGGCGGCATGGTGTAGCCGGTGCCGGTGGTGGTCGGGCGGAAGTTGTCCATCCACACGCCGTTCGGGATCCACCAGTAGATGGCTCGTTTGGCAGCCGCGCTCTGCGCCTGGGCCAGGGCCTCCTTCGGCGCCAGTGACTCCAGGAACGGCAGGCCGACCACGACGGCGCCGCCGCCCAGGAACTTCCGGCGAGTCAGATGCGGATTCGTCGGTTTGATCTTCATGGCGAAACTCCCTCACCGCGACGATTAAGGAACGTGGGGCTGTTGACCAGGGCGGTAACCAGATCCGGAAATTTGAGGCCGCTCTTGTTGAACGTGCTGGCCAGCGCCGGCACCGCTGTCGTGTCCATGTTTTTCGGGTCAGTGGCGATCGCCCGCCCCAGCGCGTAGCTGTAAAGCTTGCTGGTCATGCACCCGGGGAAAGCCGCGTTGCGGCCGATGATCTGCGTGAGGTCCATGAGGCCATTGAAGTGCTCGCCGGTCGACAACATGCCGGTCGAATCGATGGGCAGCTTGCCATCCGTGGTTCGATAGGCGCCGATGGCGTTGTAGTTCTCCATGCCGAACCCGATCGGATCCATGAGGGTATGGCAGGCGGCGCAGGTGGGGTTATTGATGTGCGCGGTCAGCACCTGGCGAAGCGTCGTGGCGCCGGTGGGGTCAGCCATGATCATCGTGTTCACCGTCGGCGGCGGCGGCGGGATGTCCTCGCACAGCAGTTCGGTCAACACGTACTTGCCGCGCAAGACGGGCGACGTGCGATCGGCGTGCGCGTTGACGGTGAGGAAGCTGGCCTGGGTCAGGAAGCCGCCGCGCTGGGCGTTGCCAGTGAGATCGACGCGCACGGGATCCGTCGAATTGACCTTGGGCAGGCCATAGAACTGCGCCAGGCGATCGTTGGCGAAGGTGAACTTGGCGGTGAGCAGCTGATCCGCCGGTAAATTGTTGAACACCACCTCGCGGAACAGCAGCTGCGTCTCGCTCTTCAGGGCGGCGCGCAGGCTGGCATCGAACTGCGGGAACATGGTCGGATCGGGATCAGCCTCGTCGACCTTGCGGATATACAGCCACTGCCCGGCGAAGTTGTCGACCAGTGCCTGCGCCTTCGGATCGGCCAGCATGCGCGTCACCTGCGCGCCCAGAACGCTGGTCTGGTGCAGGTTGCCGACCTTGGCGGCGGAAAACAGCGCGTCGTCCGGCATCGAGCTCCAGATGAAATACGAAAGGCGCGACGCCAGCTCGTAATCGTTCAGCGGGTGCGGGGTGGTCGACTTCGGATCGGCGTCGATCTCCGGACGATAGGTGAAGTTAGGCGACAGCAGCGCCGCCCGCAGCGCCAGCGCAAAACCGGTCTCGACCGAGTCGCCCTGGGTGGTCGCCATGGTCACCAGCGCCATCAGACGATCGACCTCGGATGAATCGACCGGACGGCGCCAGGCACGCGGCAAGAACGCCTCCAGCGAGGTGCGCGCGCAGGCCGCGCCGCCGGCGACCAGATCGCAGCCGACCAGCTTGCTGCGCTGGGCGGTGTTCGACAGCGCCGCCGAGACCAGGGACGTCGCCGCGCTGTTGTAGCAACTGAGGTGCAGCGGCGAGACGGTGAGGACGTCGGACGTGTTGTCGAAGTCGGCGCCGCGATCGTCGACAGGAAAGTTGAAGTCGACGCTGGGGTGCGTGGTGGTCCCCAGCAAGTCGCGCATGGTGTTGTCGTACTCAGCCAGGTTCAGGCGGTGCATCGTGACTCGCCCGGGATCGGTCGGCGCCGGACCGCCGACGTTCGACCCGCCGGTCCCTGATCCGGTTCCGGTGCCGTTGCCGGAGCCCGTGGAAC
This sequence comes from Polyangia bacterium, assembly GCA_036268875.1. Classification (GTDB taxonomy): domain Bacteria; phylum Myxococcota_A; class Polyangia; order Fen-1088; family Fen-1088; genus DATKEU01. The sequence continues at coordinate 42,042 of DATATI010000023.1, forward strand.
CCGAACCGGAACCAGAACCGGGCCCGCCCGGCGACCCGCTGGAACCGATGTCGCCGGAGCAGCCGCCCACAATCGGCACCACCAGCGCGATGGCGAAACCGAAGGCTGCTGCCGGAGAGCAAGCGCGAGGAACTCGTTCGGATCTACCTGAAAACATGGACGACCCCTTTGGCCGCGGTTGACGCCCCCACTCCCCGCCTCACGACCCAATACATAGTGGCAAGGAACGGACGAAATAGGTCAATAAATCGAAACACAAAGCCCGAATTTTGACCTAAGGAATTTCACTCGTGTGTAAGCCTTGGCTAACAGATGTGTTCGAATCCGTGAACGCCAAGCCCGTCGCGTTCCTGTCATGGGCTATTCCGAGATGAGCTTCATCGATGACCTGCCATCGCGACGCCTGCGCCAGAGACGACGATCCGGGGGGGACACGGCGGGGCGGGGCCAGCATCGACCCCTGCACGCGGCTGACATGAGGATCATCAACATCAACCCCGCCAACTCGACCGAGCCGTCGGCCTGGGAACAACGACACGGCGTCGGTAGGCCGCCTATCTCACCGAGATGACCCTGGCGCCGCCGAGGGCTGCATCGGCCGAGACGTAGCCGATCGCCCCCGCGGTCTGCAGGACGAACTTCACGACCTGATCGTCGCTGTCGACCTCGGGCGGCGGCACGCTGCGCCCCGAGAAGATCGCCTGCAGCCAAAATGCCTTCACCGCACTCACCGAGCGCCTCAAGGCCTCGTCGGAGAATCGTCGCCGGGTTGGCGAATCGGCCGGTTGATCGACGGGCCGAAGCGGCTGGCCGTCGGGCCAGGTCGCCCTCTTGCGCAGGAATGCTTCCAGCAGGAACCGGCGGTCGACGCTGTCAATGGGGTTGCTGGGGGACACGATCACCCGGAACGCCGCCGACGCCGACGGCGCGGCGTCCGCGCCCGACGGCGTCGGCGTCGCGACGATGAGGCAGGCGATCAACAACGAGAGAACTGAGCGCACCACCAGACGCTGTCCCTAGAAATATGCCGTCGTCTTGAGCACGAACAGCCCCCAATTTTCCGGCATCGCCGCCCGCGCTTGCAGCGTTCCTGCCACGCTTGCGGTGCCGCGCATGTAGTGCGCCTCCAGCTTGACGATCCAGAATTCGTTGATGTCGAAACGCAGCGTCCCGGAGAGATCGTGCTGCATGTTCTCACGCCCGCCTCGGATGTTCCGGTTCGGATAGACCAGCGAATAGTAGAGGGCCGGTTGCAGCCACGTCGTCGCGCGGTAGGCCGACAGCACGTATCCGCCCTCCGACACGACGGTCGCGTCCGGCGCCAGCGGGGGATCGTAGTGACTTTCGACGCGCGTCTGCCCGTACTCTGCGGCCAGCAGCAGGTCGTGGGCCGCGTACTCGATCGAACCGAGCCCCGCGTACTCGTTGTCCTTGACGTTCAAGGTCGTCGTGGGGGGCGGCAACATTCCCGTCACCTCGACGCGCAGGTAGACGCCGCTCGCGCCGATCCGCAGCCCGTCGAGCGGCGTCTCCCACAACAGGCGAAATCCAGCGATGTACGGGACGCCCAGCCCGGTGACGGGAATCCCCGCGCCGGTCTGGGGTGGCACGTCCAGCGGCACCGCTCCTCCATAGGCCCGATAGTCGAGCGCACCGCCGCGACCAAGGGACACGTAGCCGTAGAGCTCGCCGCCGGTTTGCGCCAGCAAGTACTCGCGGTTGGTGAAGGGATAGACCGAGGACGGCAGCAGCGCCGGCACGCGCGCCGCATCGATGTCGCTGACGTCGTTGTAAAGGCCGTAGGGGATCTTGAGTCTTCCGGCGCGCACGCCCACCCAATCGCGGACGCGATAATCGAGATAGAACCAATCGGCCTTCGCCGTGAAGTGGCCGATGGTGCCGAGTTCGTAGGCGAACATCTGCAGGCCAACGCGAAGCTTGTCCGTCAATTGCGCCGTCGCGTTGACGCCGGCCTCGCTGAACTCGGAGCTGCCGCGCGACGAATCGATGAGATAGTCGTTGGCGGTCGTCTTCAGAAAGCCTTGGCTGACGAAGCCGTGGAACTGAATGTCGCGCGCGCGAGCGTCAGTGGCAGAATCGGTGGCATCCGCGGCGGTCGGCGTTACGAGCACCAGCGCGACGGCGCCGAGGAGCGACCGAGCCCACCCCCTGCCCACCCCGTTGGTCATTGCTGCGAAGTCACGTCGGGCTCGAGCACGTCACCCACCATCGGAAACAGAATCGTCGACGCCGCTGCTTTTGGCAAGAATGCGACCGCCCTTTTTCAGGTCTCAACGGTCAGGAGTTCGGTTGTAAGATTTGGTTGACAGGCGGCTTTTTGCTGGCGAGCGCCTACGGTTCATGGCAAAGGCAAGGTTCGCCCTATGCTGGTGAACCGCGGTGGCCGCAACGTCGTGCGCGCTCACCGGTCCAACGGATCGCCCTGCTCGCCAGAGGATTTGACATGAAGCGATTGTCGACCGTGTGCTTGATGTTCGCCTTGGTGATCTCCGCCTGCGGTAGCGGCCACCCGTCGCCGCAAATGAAGCCGGGCGGGAGCGGGGGTGCAACCGTCAGCGGAAGCGGCGGCTCAACGGCTGGCAGCGGGGGCACGACGGCTGGCAGCGGCGGCAACACGTCCAGCAACGGCGGCACCGGCGGTGGCTCTGGTGGCGCCAGCGTCGTCGCCGACGGCGGCTCCGATGAGATCGCCCGCCCCGACAGCGCCGACGCGCCGGTGGCGGCTGACAGCGGCGGGCGACCGCCCAACGCCGACTGTCCGCAGGGCGCGCTGATCTGCGACGACTTCGAAGGCTACCCGCTGGGTGGAGACCTTAGCCCGAACTGGACCACCGAGATCATCAAGGGAAATGTCCAGGTCGAGACCAGCAAGCCATATCGCGGCTCCCAAAGCGTTCACCTGACAGTGACTTTGTCGCCGGCCAACGAACCGGTCCGTACCAACGGCGGGCCGCTGCGCGCGGCGACGCTGATCAAGACGGGCGCGCCGTTATTTCCAGCCCCCGGCAACGCCTTCTGGGGCCGAGCAATGGTGTGGGTGGCGAAGATGCCTCCCAGCGGTTCGATGGGCGAGGTGCATTCCAGCCACGTCGAAGCCAGCGGAAGTCTCCCGAATGGTCAGTTGGTGAAATACGGCGAAGGCATCATGGGCGGACAACTCTTGGCCGGTTACACCGTTCGACCCAGCAATGAATTTGACTTGCCGCTGGTCGACTGTGGACCGAAATCCGGCCCCGGCATCCCCGAAGGACGCTGGGTGTGCATGGAATGGCAGATCGACGGCGCCAAGAGCCAGATGCACTGGTGGTTCGACTCAAAACTGCAAACCCAGGTCGATGTGAACGGGCCGCAGGGTGGCAGCTGTACCTGGAAGGCGCCAATCTTCGACAAACTGTTCTTGGGCTGGCGACATTCGCAGCCGTCCCCCATCGACATCGATATGTGGATGGACGACGTGGTCATCGACACCAAGCGGGTGAACTGCCCGCCGATGCAGTAGCCCTCGATCTCGTAGAGGATGTCGCCCCTGATGCCGGCAATCTACGCGGCGCTGAAGCCGGTGCGGCCACCGCCCGTCGCGGCCACGCCGCTGCCCGGGCTCTCGATGACCAGTGTGATCGCGGAGACCTTCTTCACCATCGCGTCTTTGTCGTAAAGGACCAGGCAGTTCTGCTTGGCGATCTGCTTCATCACGGCCTGGGGATCCGGCACCTCCATGTTGAAGACGGCCACCACCCGAAGCGGGCATCTGATTCATGAAGTTCGCCGTCAGAGTGTGCACGCGGCGTCAATGACGGATGGCGATGGTCGCGCGGAAATCTCCTCGGCCGGTTGGGTGGTGGGGCAGCTCGGGCGCGCCCGCGGCCGCCGTGCGGATCAGGCTGACAAGCACGCACGCCCCGTGCTACTGCTGCTGTTGAACAGGATTCAATTGCGGACAGCGGCGGGGCACCGCGCTGTAGGAAGGAAAGCGTCATGAAATCTTTGACCAGCGCGTCGTGGGTTGCCCGGATTGGGCTCGCGGTCTGCCTCGTTGCTGCCGTCGGGTGTTCGGCGGACCTGGTCGATGACGAGGATTCCACCGAGAACGTGACGTCGGCGCTGGGCAGCTTCAGCGTCCTGACCCGAAACTATGACAACCAGCGCACGGGCGCGAACCTCAGCGAGACCATCCTCAAACCGGCCAACGTGAACCCCACGCAGTTTGGAAAGATCTTCCAGGTCTCGGTGAACGACCAGGTCTATGCCGGCATCCTGTACGCGTCGGCGGTTCCCATGGGCGGGACCACGCACAACGTCTTTTACGTCGCCACTGTCAGTAACACGGTCTATGCGTTCGACGCCGACACTGGCGGCGGTCCGCTGTGGCAGCGCAACGATCTGAATGGCGTGGGACGCCCGGCGCGCAACACCGATGTCGGCAGCGCCTGCGGCACTTACCGCGACTTCAGCGGCAACATCGGCATCATCGGGACGCCAGTCATCGACGCCGGGGCCATGACCATGTACGTCGTCACCCGCACCGTCGAGAGCGGTCCGATTTTCCGGCTGCGCGCCCTGAACATCGCCACCGGTCAAGATCGCCCCGGCAGCCCCAAGGTGATCACCGCGTCCGTGCCCGGAAGCGGCAGCGGCTCGAGCGGCGGCACCCTGGCGTTTGATCCGCAGCCGCACAATCAGCGCGCGGCCCTGGCGCTTTCGGGCGGCGTTGTCTACGTGGCCTTTTCCTCGTTCTGCGACACCGGGCCTTATCACGGCTGGTTGCTGGCTTACGACGGCCAGTCACTGGCGCAGGTCGGGGTCACCAACGACACGCCCAACGGAACCCAGGCTGGCATCTGGATGGCGGGCGCCGCGCCTTTGTTTGACGGCAGCGGAAATATTTATGTCAGTACTGGCAACGGCGACTTCGACGAAGGGGCCGCGAACTTCGGCGAGAGCCTGGTCAAATTCGCGCCGCGCAGCCTGGCCCGACTCGATTTCTTCACCCCATCAAACTTCGCGACCTTGAACGGCGGCGATATCGACTTCGGTTCGGCTGGCCCCATCTTGCTGCCGGGGACCGGCATGCTGGCCACTGGTGGCAAGGAAGGGAAGATTTACCTGATGAACAGCGGCAACCTGGGCCACCTCGGTGACCAGAATGTCCCTCAGATCTTTCAGGCCGTCGATCCCACCGCTCGTCCGACCAACACGCACCACATTCACAACAGCCCCGTGGTTTGGAACGCCCCCCAAGGCTTGACCATGTACATCTGGGGCGAGAACGACTTTCTGCGCGCCTACCATTTCAATTCAGGCGCCCACCGCTTCGACTTTCCGGCCGCCAGCACCGGCTCGGTGTTGCCGCCGGTGGGCATGCCGGGCGGCATGATGTCCATCTCGGCCAGCGGGTCGGCGGCGGGGACCGGAATCTTGTGGGCCACCACGCCCCGGGCAGGCGACGCCAACCAGAACGTCGTGCCGGGTGTCCTGAACGCCTTCAATGCCGAAACGCTGGCGCTCCTGTGGCAAAGCACGGCGCCCGCCGACGACACCTTGAACTTTTCCAAGGGCAGCCCGCCCACGGTGGCCAGCGGAAAAGTCTACGTCGCCTCGCTGTCAAACATGGTCTCGGTCTACGGTTTGCGCACGGCCCCGGCGAACCCGAACCTGGCGCTGGGCAAGTCCGCCACCGGCAGCGCCGCCTGCGCCGCCACCGAATCGCCCGACAAGGCGTTCAATGGCAGCACGTCGGGCGGCAACAGTGACAAATGGTGCTCACTGGCCGCCCCGCAATTCCTGCAAGTCGACTTGGGGTCGTCCATGAGCGTAAACCAATTTGTCATTCGCCACGCCGGCGCCGGGGCCGAAGCGGCCGCCCTGGACACCCGTGACTTCAACATTCAGCTCAGCAACGACGGAACCACCTTCAGCACGGTGGTGACGGTGACCGGCAATGCCGCGGACGTCACCACTCACAGCATCGCCAGCACAAATGCGCGCTTTGTGCGCCTGAACATCGTGACGCCCACGCAGAACGGCGATCCGGCGGCGCGCATCTACGAGCTGGAGGTCTACGGCACCACCGTGAATGCGTCACCCGTCACCTTCGAGACCGAATCGCTGGCGGTCGCTGCCAGCTCGGGCGATCTCCATCGCGTCGCCGCCGACACGGGGTACAGCGGCGGCGCCGGCACCATCCTGGAAGCGAACGCGGCAGGCGATTTCGTCACTTACAACGTGAACGTGCCGGCAGCCCGAACCTATGACGTGCGCGTGCGGGTCAAGAAGTTCGTCAACCGCGGCATCTGGCAACTGGCCGTCGACGGCACGCCCCGCGGACCGGCCACTGACTGCTGGGCGACGACCGCGGTGTTCGCCGAGGTCGACCTCGGTCCTGTCTCTTTCCCCAGCGCCGGCAACAGGACCTTCCGCTTCTCGCTGACCGGGGCGAACGGCAGCAGCAGCGGCCTGTGGATCGCCCTCGACTACATCCGGCTCATTCCCCAATGAGGAAAGGCGCGGCCGAACAAGCCCACGCTAAGGGAACGAGGGTGGGGCGTCGGCGTCGGCGGTGCCCCACGTGCTGGTGGCATCGCCGCTGACGACGAAGTCCAGCGCGCCACCGCCCTTGATCGTGTCCCAGGGCAGCCAGGTGCTTTGATAGGGCGAGCCGTTCCACGTGACGCTTTGGACGTAGAGGTTCGTGTCGCTGGCAGCCGGCGCCCGGATCGCCAGCGTGCCTCCGGCCAGGCGCAGGATCGCCGACGGGAACCGCGGGCTGCCGAGCACGAATCCGGCTATGCCCGGAATCGCGTGATTGATCCCCAGCGAGGCCATCACCACCCACGAACCCATCGAACCGCCATCGTCATTGGCCGGATTACCGGTGGGTGCATCGGGATACCAATGAACCAGCATCCGTCGCCACACCTCGGCGCCGCGATTTGGTTGTCCAACATAGGCGAACATCTGCGGCGTCAATTCTCCGGGCTCGTTGCCGAGGTAGGCGTGCACGGTGTGATTGATGAGCGCATTCACGCTGCGCGGGGCGTCGCTGTCTGTCGGCAGCCCGAAATGATCTTGCAGGCGCGCCGCGGCCGCTGCCCGGCCGCCGAGCAGGTCCACCAGGCTGGCCCGATCGTGCTCGACCATCCAAAGATATTGCGATCCATTGCCTTCCCGGAACCATTCGTCGTTGCTCCGGGGCCCACTGACCGTCGGGTCCCAGGCGGCGACGAAGGTTCCATCGGCGTTGCGCGGCACCAGGTAGCCCGTGAAGGTTCGCGGGCTCAGCGAGGCGGCGTCGGCCTTCCACAGGTTCCTCCAGCGCCGGGACGCAGTCATCATGGCGTCGAACTTCGCGACATCTCCCAGCGCCTTTGCGAACTGCGCGATCGCGAAGTCGGTGTGCGCATATTCGAGCGTAATCGAGGCCGCTCCCCCGCTGGTATCCAGGCCGACATATCCTTTCGACAGATATCCACTCAATCCCTCGCGACAGACAGTCCCTCGCGACTTTGCGGTGGGGTCGGTGGCGCCGTTGTACATGGCCGTCAATAGATGGTCAGTGTCGTAACCGGTGGTGCCAGCATAGGCGGCGATATTGGCGGCGATTATCGAACCGCCGTCGCCGATCATCCCCCGCGAGTCGGTCGCCGCCTGCTGCCAGCGCGGCAAACAGGCCGGCGCGGTGTCCTGGGCGGCGTCGTTGGCCAGGGAGTTGGCGATGTCGGCGGCCTCGGCCGGCGCCAACATCCCCAGGAACGCCGATTGGGTGCGGGAAATGTCCCAACCGGCGATGTTGTGATACTGGCGATGACCCGGCATCGTGTTGTGGACTTGGTCGTCGAAGCCAAGATATTGCCCGTTGGCATCGCTGAAGATATTCGGATGAATGTGTGCATGATAAAGCGCGGTGTAGAAGGTCGTCAGATCGTTCGTCGCTCCGCCGGTCACCTGAATGGCATTGAGGCGCGCATTCCACGCCGCTGCTGCCTTCGCCTTGACGGTGTCGAAGTCGGCCGGCGCCGCCCACTGCGTCGGATCGTTTTCTGAGGCCAGATTGCCCTGTGCGTTGGCCACACTGACAAACGAGATCCCGATCTTGGCCTGCACCACTTGGCTGGTCTGGGTGTCGAAGTTCAGCCATCCACCCACCTCGGTGCCGTTGCTCGCGCTCCAGATGTTCGGTTGATTGGTGGCGCCGTTCCAGGTTCCGCCTCCCGTCCAGGCGCGATCGAAGACCAGCGCGAAATAGACTTTGTAAGTAACGCTGCCGTTGTTCTTCACAGAGCCTGTCACCATCCTGTTCGCGGCGTCGATGATGAGCCCAGTGTCGCCGGCGACCACGGCGCCGGCGCCATTCGCGCTGGGCGCGGCGCGGATGAACACATTGGCGACGGCACCGGCTGGAAAAGTGAACCTGGCAAAGCCGGTCCGGTCGGTGGCGGTCAGGTCGACGTCGATGTTCTTGCTGTCGAGATGGACGTGATAGAAGCCGGCCGTGGCGACCTCGTTCGGGCTGCCGTGCTTGAAGGTCTGAGCATAACTGTTCCAGTTGGTTCCCGGCGACGGCTGGGCAGAATTGAATCCGGTCGTCGGCAGGATGCCGACGTCGAGCCAGCTCGCAAAAGCGCGCCCGCTATAACGGGTCATGCTGAACTCGGACAGCGCGTTCTGGTTGTAACGATAACCGCCGCTGTCGCTGGTCGTATCGGGACCAAGCTGCACCATCCCGAACGGCACCATGGCCGCCGGCGTGGTATTTCCGGCCTCCAAGGTGTTGGCCGCGGCCTGCGTTCCAATGAACGGGTTGACGTATTGAGTGAGCGGAAGATCCGGTGTCCCCATTCCATTGCCTGGCCGGTCCGGACCACCGACGGCGGCATCGCCGACATCGATCGCCGTGCCGGCGTCGGCGGCATCGTCGGGAGGCGTGGCCATGCTCCGATCAGCAGACGCATCGACCGGCGCCTGACCGACGGCCAAATCAGCCGCCGGCGCGTCGTTCCCGCCACTGTCGACGAGCGTGCCCCCATGAGCCGCGCAGCCCGCCGCCAGCACGACCACCCACGCGCATCGGCTGAAGCGGAAGAGACCTTTGGCTCTCATGGGAGTGGCTAGTCTCCTGCGCTGTTGAACAGAAGTTAATAGAAAAGATCCGCCCCTCAGGGAGCGATGGTCGCGCTGCTGCAAATGAGCGACACGGCGTCGAGGTAGTCGCCGGTTCGAACCAACGAACCAGACGCGATCTGACCCGCCGGGCAGGTGATCTGCGCAAAGGCCCCTCCGCCGTCGCCACCGACGGGCATCAGCGCCGTCGCCGTTCCCGGCGTCAGGGCGGCGCCCGGCGCGTCTGACGCGGCGGTGAGCGGCGCGCAGTTGAACACCAGTTGATCAAGGAAAGAACCCATGTGTCCGGCGAAGCCGACCACCACTTGATTGGCGGGACAGGTGCGCGTCCACAGGGTCGGCTCGAGCACTCCGTGCGTCGGCAGCACCGCGCCTGAAATGACGGTGACGGTCGTGCCCAAGATCTGAATGACACCACACCGGGTGCCGATCTGACCGTTCACCACTCCCAAGGCCGGGTTCGCCACCGTGACCGTACCGCTGAAGCCGATCACCGCTTGGCCGCCAGGGCAGGCGTCCTGGAAGGGACCACCGCCGGTCGGATTTCCGCCGAACGCGGTGCCGGTCGAACCCATCAGTGCGGCCGCATGGACCTCCGGCGAAGCGTCGACTACGTCGTTGCCGCCGAGGTCCATGGGCGCGTCGATGCTGGGGGTTCCTCCCGCTCCTGCGTCGATGGTTCCACCGCTGCCCGGTATGCCGCCGCTGCCTGCGACGCCGCCGGCGTCATCATTTGGTGGGGCGTCACCGCCGAGGCCTCCGGTGCCTGGGCCCAGATCGCCGCCGCTTCCGGTATTCGAGCCGCCGCTGCCAAGCGATGGCCCGTCGACGTTTGATCCCGTGGCCGAACCATCCTGGTTGGGGACGAATTGCTCAGCCCCGCACGCCAACAGCAGACTGCACAGCGCGCCGCAAATGAGACCGATCACCCCTGGCGAGCCGCCGACCATCCCTTTCTAGAGTCGATCGACCGATGGGACAGATCAAGCCTTTGCGGAAAAGAATTTGGTCTGGTTGCGGCAAAAGGCGACTGGTACTCCACGTTCCTGTTGCCAGAGCTGCAGCCGCGGAGAAACAGAAGCGCGCGGCCGACGTGACCGACCACGGGCGATGACCGCCACAAGAGCGTTCTTGCGCCAACCTTCCGTCTTCTGCTAAACGTATTGGTAACCATTCAATGGGCACGCATATATCAACCGGCGCCAGCCGTGGAATTGGCCTCCCTGATCGCTCGACGCGCGCCGTCCTCGACGGTATCCGCCACATTGTGCGCACCCTGCGAGAAGCGTCACGCAACGCCGAGCGCACCGTCGGGCTGTCGGCCGCGCAGCTATTCGTCCTTCAGCGCCTGGCCGACGGGCACAGCCTCTCGGTCAACGAACTGGCAGCGCGGACCTTGACCCACCAGAGCACGGTGTCGGTGGTGGTGATGAAGCTCGCCCGGCGGGGGCTGGTCGGCAGGGCCCGCGCCTCCGACGATGCGCGCCGGCTGGAGGTCTCGCTGACCGACACGGGCCGGGCGGTGCTGGCGCGCGCGCCCGCCGCGACGCAGGACCGCCTGATCGCAGCGCTGGCGCTGATTGGTCGCCCGGCTCGGGCCCGGCTGGCCCGCGATCTCGGCGTGTTGATCGCCGCCATGGGGATCGAACAGCGCCACCCGCCCATGTTCTTCGAGCCGCAGCCCACCCTGAAAAAAGGCCCGCGTCGTGTCCCACGCCACGCCTGAGCCAGTCGCCCACGAGAGGCTGGGGGACTTCACGGCGACGGTGCGCATGCTTCCGCTATCGGCATTGGCGGTCGGCATCGGCGTCTTGGGCGCCTACGTCGCGGCGGCGCTGCTGGCCCTCATCGCTTTTTTTACGAACCTGTTCTTCTTTCAGCGCTTGTCGCTGGCGCCGGCTTCCCCGGCGGCTCACACGCTGGGCGTGCTGGGCGTGCTCGTGCCGGTGGTGGGTTGCGTGATCATCGGATTGATGGCGCGCTATGGGTCCGATCGTATTCGGGGCCACGGCATCCCCGAGGCGCTGGAGGCCATTCTGATCCGCGGCAGCAGGGTCGAACCGCGCGTCGCCCTGCTCAAGCCGATCGCATCGGCCATATCGATCGGTTCCGGCGGACCCTTCGGCGCCGAGGGCCCCATCATCATGACGGGTGGCGCCTTCGGGTCGATGATCGCGCAATTCCTCCATCTCACCGCCGCCGAGCGCAAGACCCTGCTCGTCGCGGGCGCCGCCGCCGGCATGTCGGCGACTTTCGCCGCCCCGATCGCGGCTGTCTTTCTGGCGGTCGAGCTTCTGCTCTTCGAGCTCAAGCCGCGAAGCCTCGTGCCCGTGGCCCTGGCCAGCGTCACGGCCGCCCTGGCGCGTCGCCCGCTGCTAGGTGGCGGGCCGCTCTTTCCGTTGCCGGCCCTTCCGTTCGACCTGCCGCTCGGCGGTCTGCTCGCTTGCGTGGCCGTGGGACTGGCCGCCGGTCTGCTGTCGGCGCTGCTCACAGCGTCGGTCTATGCCTCGGAAGACGCTTTTGCGCGTCTCAAACTTCACTGGATGTGGTGGCCCGCGATTGGCGGCCTGGCCGTCGGTTTGGGCGGTCTGGTGTGCCCGCAGGCTCTGGGCGTGGGCTACGATCAGATTCAGGCGCTGCTCGCGAACAGCCGCGACATCGGTCCGACCGTGCGCCTGATGGTCGTCAAGGCGACGATCTGGGCCGTGTCACTCGGGTCTGGCACGTCGGGCGGCGTGTTGGCGCCGCTGCTGATGATGGGCAGCGCTCTCGGCGTCCTCGAGTCCCACCTGCTGCCCGACTATGGCCCTAGCTTCTGGCCGCTGGTGAGCATGGCGGCGATCCTGGGGGGCACGATGCGGGCGCCGCTGACGGCGCTGGTCTTCGCGATCGAACTGACCGGGCGCTTCTCCATGGCCCTGCCGCTGCTCACGGCCAGCGTGGTGGCGCACGCCTTCACGGTGCTGACGCTCAAGCGCTCGATCCTCACGGAGAAGGTGGCCCGCCGCGGTTTCCATGTGAGCCGCGAGTACGCCATCGATCCGCTCGAGATCCTCTACGCGCGCGATGTCATGCAGACCGCCGCCATCGTGATCCCGGCAGACGCGTCGCTGGAAAGTGCAGCGGCAGTGCTGTCGTCCACGCCCGCCGCGCTGAACGAGTGCCTGTTTCCGACCCTCGACTCGACGGGAGCGCTGGTCGGCGTCATCACGCGGCGCGATCTCGAGAAGGCGACGCGGGAGTGGCCGGCCACTCTCATCGCATCAGGTGCAGACGGGCACGCCCTGGCCGGATTCCTCCGTCGCAACATAGTCACCGCGCGCGCTGACGAGCCGCTGCGGCTGGTCGTTCATCGCATGGCGGAGACCGGCCTAACGCGCATCCCCGTCGTCGATCCTGATAACCCGACGCGGCTCATGGGTCTCGTGACCCTCAAGGATATGTTGAAGGCGCGGACCCGGCATCTCGAAGAAGAGCGCCGCCGCGAGCGCGTCCTGCCGCTCAGCGCCCTCATCCCTTTCGCGCGGTTCTTGCCGTTCGGGCGCCGCGAGGTCATGAACGATCCACCGTCGAAGCCGACGGCGCCTCCTTCCTGACGGGCATTCGTTCTTGTCGTCAGTCGAAAGGGCGCGCCGACCGCGGTGGTTGATGGCGACCGAGGGCGGCGGCAGAGGGCCTCCGTTTCACCAAGGATCGATTGCCGAACGAATAGCGATCAGCAGTCACACTGAACTGGACCCGGAACCCGGTTTTCGGTCCAGGCATTTCGAAGATCGGCGATCGTCGCCGTTTTGATTAAAAAGACGGCCACTCATCGTCGCCGACACATCCCAATCACACAGCAGAGAACAGAATGGACAGTGAACTAATTCTTTTCGATTTTCATTGTCATCGTCCTTGACACAATGAAGCGAAAAGGGCTCTTGTACGCACCTGTTGCGCGACCCCCCGCGCGAAAAAGGAGGCCCCTCGATGTCGTTCAGATTGTTCTGTCGGCCGATCGTCCGCTTTGTCCCTGCAACGGTCACGGTGCTGGTCATGGCGGTGCTGGGTTGCAGCTCGAGTTCGACCCCCAACAACAATAACAACAGTCCTGATGGCGGCGGCAACACGGCGGTCACATCGTTGGGCACCGCCACGGCGATCACCCAATCAACTTACAACTTCATCTCGCTGGAAGGGCCGTACTGGGTGGCCAGCGGCAATTATCTGATCTTCTCCGACGTCGTCGAAAAGAACATGACCGGCTCTCTCATTTACAAGTACGACCCGGCCACCAGCGCCTTTTCGGTTTACCCGTATCCGACCGCCATGCCGGCCGACACAAACGGGTTGGGCATGGACTCGAAGGGCCAGTTGGTGGCCACCGAGCGTTACAACCATCAGGTGACCCGGGTGGAAGGCGGCAGCTTGAAAGTGCTGGCCTCGACTTATCCGGCCACCGGCGGCAAAGCGCTCAACGCCCCCAACGATGTGGTCGTCGATAGTCACGATAATATTTACTTCTCCGATACCCGCTGGGGCAGCATGTACGCCGATGCCGATCTGGTGCCGAACGCCGCCTATCGCATCGCTCCCGACGGCTCGCTCAGCCAGGTGTATGTGGCGGGTACCGATCCCACGATGACCAGTGTCAATGGCATCGCCGTGTCGCTGGATGGGATGGCGCTGTACCTGGGTGATGACATAGCCAACAAGCTCTGGAAGCTGCCGCTGGCCGCCGACGGCTCGGTGCCGGCGGGCGCCATGCCCACGCTGCTGGCCGACTCGTCCAAGCTGCCCGGGAACAAGTTCTTGGTCCCGGACGGCATCAACATCGACGACAGCGGCAATATTTACGTGGCGCTGAACCACCATGACGTCAACGCCATCGCCGTGCTGAAGCCGGACGGCACCCTGGTGGGAAAATATGACGTTCCGGTTGGAATCGACCCGAGTCCCGACGGCGGCGCCCCGCTGGATCCCGGCGGTCGCGGTCCTTCGAACATCACCTTCGGCGGCGCGGATCGCAAGACGCTGTTCATCACCACGCTGCATGGCATCTATCAGGTGGCCGTGCCCACGCCCGGCAAGCCGTAGTGTCCGGCGGCCCGTCGATCGCGCGCCGTCCCATGGCCGAACATGGCGCCGACCGTTTGTAAAGACGACTTTGGTTGAAACGAATTGCTCGGTGCTGACATAATCGGGTTCTAGAAACGCGATGTCAGCATCGAGGAGCAACCTCATGGCGCAAAACGCTGAAGTTCGGACGGGTGGGATCGGTCTGATGGCTCGCACGCTGATGTTCGGTGCGGCCGTATGGCTGTCGGGATCTGCGGCCTGCACCGTCAGCGAGCCGGCCAACCCGTCTCTCGATCCGCCTCCGGTGACAATGCCGACGTCGATGTCGACGCCGCCGATCGGCGATCCCAATCTCAACGGGCCCGGGACGGGCGGTTCGTCGCCGGCGTTTGCCGACGGCGGGGTGGCCGTCGGTTCGAACTGCGGCCCGGACGGCGGGACGGTCGGGATTGCCCCGCTCCCCAACGCGTCGGGATTCACCCCGCAGATTCCCCAGACGGTGGTGCACCAGACCGCGCCCGTGCCGCCGCTGACCGGTGGAACGTTGCTGGCTCTCTCCGATGGGAACACGGTGGTGGCCAGCGATCCGGAACGCGATCAGATGTACGTCGTCGATCTGACCACGAACGCGCGTCGCGCGACGCTGGTTCTGCAGCCCGGCGACGAACCCGGGCGCCTGGTCGAAGACGGCGCCGGTTTGGTGCACGTGGCCCTGCGCCGGGGCGGCGCGGTGGTGTCGATCGATCCAGCGAAAGGAACGCTGGGCGCGCGGCGCGCCGTCTGCTCGGCGCCGCGCGGGATCGCTTTCGAAGCGGCGACCGGGCTGCTGCACGTCGCCTGCGTGGGCGGCGAGCTGGTTTCATTGCCGGCCGCCGGCGGACCGCCGACGCGAACGCTGGCGTTGCCCACCGATCTGCGCGACGTGGTGGTGGCCAGCGGCGGCAAGCTGATGGTCAGCACGTTTCGCAGCGCCACGGTGCTGGTGGTCGACAGCAAGGGCTCGATCAGCACGCAGTTGCAGCCCACCTCGGGCGTCAAGGCGTCGCTGCTGGGAATGCCCCAGCACCGCAGCCCGGCCGTCGCCTGGCGGATGCAATCAATGGGCGCGGGTCAGGACAGCGTCGCGATGCTGCACCAGAACGACGTCGACGACGTGATCGATCCGGCGAACGGAGGCTACGCGGGCCTGAAAGGCTGCGGCGCCATCGCCGAACCCGGAGTGACCGTCCTCAGCGTCGGTGGCACCGCGCCGCCCGTGGCGGCCAGCCTGCAAATGGTGTCGCTGGCCATCGACCTGGCCGTCTCGCCGGATCAGACCAAGGTGGCCCTGGCGGTCCCGGGCAACGCGTACGTGCCCAACATGTCGGGCGTGGTCGAGGTTCCGATCGATGAAGTTAACGGCAACAACGGCCCGGGCAACGGCGCCTGCCTGCCCGCCAATCCACCGGTCGGCGTGACGCCGCCCGGCGGTGAGGTCATCGCCGTGGCGTACACGAAATCGGGCTTGCTGCTGGCGCAGACGCGCGAACCGGAGACGTTGTGGCGCGCCGACAACGGAGTGGCCATCGGGCTGGCCACGGACGCGCGCGAGGACACCGGTCATTTGATCTTTCACGTCAACGCGGGCGGCGGGTTGGCGTGCGCATCCTGTCACCCCGAAGGCGGCGAGGACGGTCGGGTCTGGGATTTTGCCTGTATCGGTGCGCGCCGCACGCAATCGATCCGTGGCAGCATCAGCGCCACGGCGCCGTTTCACTGGGACGGCAGCGAACCCGACTTCTCTCATTTGATGGACGACGTGTTCGTGGGCCGCATGTCGGGGCCGATGTTGTCCACCGATCAAAAACAGGCGTTGCAAAACTGGGTGGACACCATCCCCACGTTGCCGGCCGTCGCCGGTCTGGACGCCGCCGCGGTCGCGCGTGGCAAGCTCGTCTTCAACGACAGCACCGTGGCGTGCGCCAGCTGCCATGCGGGCGCGCTGCTGACCAACAACAGCACCGTGGACGTCGGCACCGGCGGCATGCTGCAGGTTCCTTCCCTGCGCGGCGTCGCTTGGCGGGCGCCGTACATGCACAACGGCTGCGCGCCAACGCTGGCCGATCGCTTCGGCACCTGCGGCGGCGGCGACAAGCACGGCGTCACGTCGTCGCTGTCGCCGGCGCAGATGAACGATCTGCTGGCGTACCTGCAGTCGTTGTAGAGATCGATCGACCGCGGCAGCCGTTGCGGGCGTGATACGGTCAGGCATGCAAAGACGGGCAGTCTTGGCGATGCTGGGGACGTTCGTCGTCCTCGTCGGAGCGACGGGTTGTGGGGGCGGGAGTCCCAAGCGCTCGACAACAACCGACGCCGGCACGGATGCGGCGGGCGGCTCGGGTGGTGCGATCGACGCCGGCGACGCGGCCAGCGCGCCAGAGACCGGCTCCTCCGACGACACCGGCAGTGATCTTGCCACCGACGAGGCCAACGACAGCTCGTCCTTGTCTGACGCCGATGATGCCACCGCCGACATCGCCGCGGATGCGCCAACCGAGGCCGCCGCGGCGATCGACGCCGGGGCCGATTGCCTGGCACCCACCAGCGAGGCGGCGCTGGTGCCAGCCACCGAGGGCGTGCCGGCGGATGGCCTGGTGTTGTGGCTGCGCGGCGATCGCGGCGTGTACAAGACGGCGGCGCAGGCGGTCTGTGCTTGGGCCGATCAAAGCGCCAACCATTTCTTGCTGACCAACGGCCCGGCGCGGCCGGTGTGGACGGCGGCCGGGTTGGGCGCGCAACCAGCGATTCACTTTGGCGCCGCCGGCCAGCAGCTGGGGATGTCTGGAGTGCTCGGGTTGGCGCCCACGTCGGCGCGCACGTTCGTGGTGGTGTCGATCCTGGTGCAGACGACGCAGCGGTTTCAGTCGATCATCCAAGGGCAGTCCGGATCGCCGGGGACGTACCTCGCCGTCGACGAGAACACCTTCAACACCGCGGGCAGCCGGGAAGGTGTGTACGCCATGAACAACGCGTACGACGCGATCCTGGCCACGGCGGCGGTTCCGCGGATCCACGTCTACGCGCTGCCGACGATGACGTCGGGAGCGCCGATCCTGCCCGTGATCGACTACCGGGTGAACGGCGCCATCCAGACGCTGACGCGCACGTCGGGCGGCCTCGGCAACGGAAACTTCGAGGACTTCAGCGGCGCCAATTTCACCAGCGTCGGCGCCGGCGCCGAGGGATTCCTGGCCGAGGTCCTGGTCTACAACCGCGCCCTCGTCGTCGACGAACGCGTTGCCATCGAGACCGCGCTCAAAACCCGGTACGGCATTCAGTAATGCGACGATCGATATCTCGCACGACAACGGGGTAATCATGTCGTGATGAGCGGCAGCCGGGGCGTCTTGATGCTTTTCCTGATGGTCGCTGACGTGGCTGTCGGCTGCAGTGGCCAGACTCTTCAGTCACCCGACGACTCTGGTGTCGGGGGCGGCTCGGGTGCCGCTGACGCCGCAGGCCTGCTCGGACCCGTTGATCTCAGCCAGGCGCCGACCTCTGTGACGATGGATTGTGATCACGGGATTGGACAGTTGGCTTTCGTCAATCCGTGCTTGATTGGTGAGAATTTTGCCGGTCCAGCGCGAACTCGGTTCGGATTCCACGAGACTGATTGTCACCTCGCGACCGGCGGCGGCGACGCAATCGCCTGGGTCTTCACGTTGCCGCTGAGCGCGATCGTCATGCATCCCGACCAGCCGCTGATCTTCCCGACCAACCTGCCAATACCCCCGCCGCCGCCGTCGGGCAATCGCGCAGAAGTCGGAGGCGAGGCGGTGGCGGTGACGCACGTCGCCGGAACGATGACGTTCTCGCGGGTGGATCCGAATGTTCGCGCTTTCAGCGGGCACCTCAGCGGGACAGTGACATGGGCTGGTCCGACCAAAATTTTTTCCTGCAGTGTCGATGCGCCTTTCTGGGGCGCTCCCGGCAACTTCCTTTGAGCGAGCGCCGGGCGTTCCAATAACGCTGCCCGCTGTGAGCAGCGGGGATCATCGGGATTGCTCGTGCGGACCAGCGCGACCGGCGTTAGGCTTCGATGTGCATGCGGGCGTTTGTGCCGTTGTTGTTGGCCGTCGCCTGTTCGGCCGGGCGAATTCTTCCGTCGCCCGGGCCGGCCAACGGGGGCGCCGGAGGGGCCTCAGGCGCTGACGCCGCCGGTTCGCTCGCGCCCGTGGGCGGCGCTGGCGGCATCGCCGGCGCGGCGGACGCTGCCATCGCGCCGCCGGGATCAGTGGGCGAGGGCGGCGGCTCCGGCGGGCCGGACGTTGCCATCGCGCCGCCGCCCGACGCCGGCTTCAATTCCCCGGACCTTGCTCACCCGCGGGACGCGACCCCCGCCGTTGACACGCCCCCGGCGCCGTCGACCAACCCGCCCGGCGATCTGGCTCCCTACCTTCCCATCTGGACCTGGGGGGCGGACGGGCTTCCGTATGGAGACCTGGCCGACCTCAAAAAGAAAACCGGGCTGCCGGGGGTGACCATCGCCTTCGTGCTCGCCGACGGCGGGTGCCAGGCAAGCGGAGACATCACGGACAATCTCGGCGACGTGAAGGCCTTCATCAAGGCCGGTGGCCACGTCAAAGCCTCATTCGGCGGCCAGGAAGGCACCTACGTCGAGAGTCGCTGCAACAGCGCCGGCGCGCTGGCCGCCGCCATCTCTGACTTTGTCGACGCGACCGGCATCACCGACCTGGACTTCGACATCGAGCAAGACCCCATGCTGACCGACGCCGTGAACGCCATGCGGGCCCAGGCCCTGAAGATGGTTCAGGACAGCAAGCACATCAAAGTCGCCTTCACTCTCGAGGCCGAGGACCACACCGCCAAGTCCATGGGCGGCCTCAACAGCAGCGGGCAGTCGGTGGTGAGGGCGGCGGTGACGGCCGGGCTGCAGATCAGCCACGTCAACTTCATGACCATGGACTTTGGCGACAACTACGGCGATCAGCCCTTGGCCCCGGTGGTGATCGGCTCGCTCACCGACGGTCACACCCAGCTCATGAACCTGGTTCCGGGGCTCACCAGCGATCAGGCCTGGGCCATGGTCGGCGTCATCCCGATGATCGGACAGAACGACGACGCCGGAGCGTTCTCGCTCGACGACGCGCGGGCAGTGGCCCAGTTCGCCATCAGCAACCGCATCGGCCTGGTGGCGTTCTGGTCCACTGATCGTGACTGCGACGGCTGCAGCGGTGTCGACCAGAACGACTTCGATTTCACCCGCATCTTCTCGGCCGTCACACACTGACGTCGCAGAGAGAACTGCGGGACGACGTCCTGCCGATGGGCGCGCTCAAGGAAAGCGGCCGAGGGCGACGCCCACCAGCGCGTCGACGGTGATGGGGCGGACGACGCGACGATCGCTGCTGCCGATGACAGTCAGCGGCTCGTCACGCAGTGGAATCGCCGCGCCGACGACCAGCCACGGCGACCATCCGCCGAACGGTCGATCGAGGCGGACCAACGCGCCGACACCGGGCGAAAATCGCCCCGCCGATTGATTGACGGGAAAGTCCTGCCCTTCGACGGAGATCCAGCCGGCGGAGAATCCCGCACCGGTGGCCAGGCGCCAGTGTCCGAGGAGAAACTGATATGACGGCCCGACGGTGGCGTCCCAGCGACGCCAGCGCGCGGTGTCCGTGCCGATGCTGACGTCATGACCGGTGCTGCCGCTGGCGCGCGCCATCACGCCCGGTCCACCCGCGCCGGCGTGGAGCGACACGATCAGTCCCGCTGCTGGCGCCGCTCCGCCCTCACCGACGGACGCGCCGATCCCGGCGCCGACGTCGAACGCGACCGGCGCGCGCACCGGTGGCGGCCGCGCTGCGGAGGAGGGCAAGCGCGGCAGCGGCTGCAAGTGTTCGGGACGAAGCTGCGTCAGCCAGGTGGTGATCGTCACCGCCACGACGTCGGCCATCTCGGCACAGTTGGACGTCACGGGCAAAGTACGCTCCGCGATGGCGACACCGCGATCATCAGCAAGGCGCAAGCGCAGCTCGCGGCCCGTGTGCCCGATCCGCGCCACCGACGGGGGCCCGGCCGCCGCGTCGCCAGCCAGCAGCGAGGCCACCCGCGCTTCCACTTCGGCCGAGCTCGGGCAATCGGAATCACCTTCGACGGTGACCGCCGAGGCAGCAGCCGCTTTCCCGAGCGGCGCCACCAGCGCGCCACCGACCGCCGCCGCGACCAGGACAGAAGAGCGGCGCACGTTCAGCGGGCCAGCCGCGCGCGCACTTCGCCGGCGCGGGGTGACGCCGGGAACCGCTCCAGGTAGCGGCGGAGATCGGCGCGCGCGCCGTCCGTGTCGCCCAGGCGCGCGCGGCACGAGGCGCGCCCGAACAGCGCCCGTTCGACGATCGGATCCGGCGCGCCCGCGACCAGCGCTGCCTCGAAGTCGTTCAGCGCGTCGGCGAACCGGCGGCGGGTCAAGCGCAGCTCTCCGCGCAGGACGCGGAGCTCCGCCGCGCGCGGCACGTCGGCGAACGACACCCGTTCGAGGAGGCGCAGCAGCTCGTCGTCGCGCCCCAACTGGCGCAGGCTGTGCGCGCGCGCCAGCGTGGCCTCGCCGCGCAACGTCCCCTTCGGAAAGCGAGCGTCGTACTGATCCAGCAACGCCAGCGCCGCCGCCGGATCATTGTTGTGGTGCAGCGCCGTCAGCGCCGCGCGCAGGATTCCCGCCTCGGCGCTGGCCCCGGTTGGGGACGGCGGCTCAAGCGTGGGCGGCGGCGGCGACGGCAAACGCACAAAAGGAGAGGAGGGCGATGGCGCCGGCGGCACGACCATCGTTCGAGTCGCCGCCGAGGGCGCGCGCAGCGCCAGATGAACCGGCGGCGCTTTTGGCCGCGGCGCGAGCGCAGGGCGCGCCGGATTCTCGATCTGCCCGGGCGGCGGCGTGGCGGACGCCACCGCGGGCGCTTCCGGCGATCGATCGTCCGGGCCGGGCGCCGGCGCGGCCCGTGTGGCCCGCGCGACCGCCTTCCGGATCGCCTCCGTGGTCGGCCGTCGAATCACGAACGTGGCCGCCGCCACGCCGCCGATCAAAAGCAACAGCGACACCGCCGCAAAGATGCGCCAGCGCGGGCCGAGAAAAACGCGCGCCGGCCGCTGCGTTGTCGTGCCCGCGGCGATCCGCTGCAACGCCGCCGCCGACAGCGGCGCCCGCCGGGCCGCGTCCCACATCTTCTGATCGTCGACGTCCAGCGGACGGGGCGCGCTGCTTGCTACGCGACTGTCGCGGCCGCTCATCAGGCGCCTCCTTCCAGGGCCAGTTGCTGAAACTGCGCCCGCGCCCGGTGCAGCCACACGCGGACGGTGACCGGGCTGACGCCGCTGACACGCGCGATCTGATCGGCGTCGAGGCCTTCCATCTTCGTCAGCACCAGGACCATCCGGTACTTCTCGTTCATCCGATCCAGCACCTCGTACAGACGCCGCGCCGCCTCCCGCCGCTCGAACACCTCGACGGGGCCGAGCTCCGACGTGGCCAGGTGGCCGGCGACATCCTCCGCCGAGCCACGCAGCCAGCGCCGCCAGCGCGCGCGCCGCCGCTGCCCCAGCACCACCCGGCGCGTGATCTGAAACAGCCACGTCGTCACCTTGGCGTCACCGCGAAACTCGGACAGGCGTCGATGCGCGACCATGAACACCTCTTGCACCGCATCCTCGATCTCCAGCAACGGTCCGCCCAGCGCCGCCGCCCAGCGCGCGACATCCGCGCCGTGCTGGCGAAACAACGCGCTGAAGTCGTCGGCGCGAACGGGCGCGACTTCTTGCAACAGCGGGCGCGGCATCGGCATCCGTCAGTGTCTCCTATCCCGGCGGGGGTTTCACCCGCCGGGATTGAAGCAGCGAATTCGCGCCGCTGCCCGTCACGTCAGGGGCAACTGCCGTTGGACGCGACGTTGGCGCCCGCCACGACGGCGGCGCAGCTGTTGGAGTACGTCTTGCCGTCGCAGCCGCACACCAGCATGACATCGGCGGTGCACGCGACGTTCTTCGACGCGCAATTTCCCGCGGCGTCGGCGACCCTGCAATCGCCGACGGCCATTTGGCAGTACTCGCCGGCCGCGCACGAAAGGCCGATAAGGCCGCCGCACATTTTGCCGGAGGGATGGCTGTCGCCAGTCGAGCCGTCGTTGCTGGTCCCCGCGTCGCTGGTTCCGCTGCACGGGCCGGTCGCCCTGATCGAAACGCCCACGGTCGCCGCCACGCATTCATTGCTGTAGGTCTTGCCGTCGCAGCCGCACACCAGATCCTCGTTGGCGGTGCAGACCTGCGGTTTTGGCGCGCACGTTCCCGCCGCGTCCGCGATGGCGCAGTCGCCCGGCTTCATCTCGCAGTACTCGCTGGCGCTGGCGCAGTGCAGGCCGCCGATGCCACCGCACGTGTTGCCTGGCTGCGCGGTGCCGCCCGTCCCGCTGCTCCCGCCGGCGCCCCCGGTGCCGCTGTCTCCGCCCGGACCGCCGCCGCCGGTGCCCTGGCCGCCCGAACCCGTGCCTCCTCCGTCGACCGAACCGACGGGCAACGGATCATCCGCGGGACAGCCGGTCAGCAACAACGCCAGCGCCGGCACGGCGGCGAAAAATGCCTTGTTCCAGGCAATGACTCGATGAAAGGACCTGTCGTTTCTCATGTTAGCGCCTCCAATCTGTCCCTTTGTGCGGGGCGCGGCGCTCTTGTTTCAGTGGTCCGTCTTTTTTTCGGTGCGCGTATCGCCACGCGCGCGTCCGCTCACGCGCGCGTGGGGTGTTTTGTAGGGCGTGGGAGGTGTGGCGTCAGAGCGCCACGATGCCCGCCGTTCCCGGCGGCATCGCCTGCGCTGGCGGCGTGTAGTCGCCGGCGCCCACGCGGCTGAGCGTGCCGTTGCTCTCGACCTTGAAGATGCCGATGGATGGCACCGCTGAATTGAGGACGTACAGATACTGGCCGTCGACCGAGAAGAACTCGTCCGTCGGCCCTTCGAAGGTGACGCCGCCATCGCCGGTGATTGCCTTTCCGGTGCTGGCCACCACCGCATTGGCGATCGGGCCGACGTTGCTGAGCGCGCCGTTCGCGCCGACCGTGAACCCGCTGATGCTGGGGCCGCGCGCGTTGGTCACGTACGCCCAGTTGGCGGTCACCGCCACCCAGCAAGGAGCGGGATCCGTCATCGAAAACTGCGCCGACGGCACCGGCGCGATCACGCCGTCGGCGTAGGTGTACACGCCCGCGCCCGTCGAGCCGGCCTCGGCGACGATCAGGTATGTGCCTAGGAACTCGAACCCGAATGGCGTCATCTGCGGCATCACGCCGCCATCGCCGTCGCCTGGCAGGGGAGCCGGATCGTACGACCCCTTCTTGGTGGCCACGCCGGCCGCGTCGACGGCGAAGGTGTCGAGCTTGCCGGCGCCCATGACGGCTCCGGCGGCGCCCGATTGCTTCTCGGTGACCACCAGGAACTTGCCGTCGGGGGTGAACTCGATCTGCGCGGGGTCGACGCCTTGGGTGGTGCTGCTGAGGGGCAGCGCCGAGCCGGCGATGGCCGTGGCGCCGAGTTCGCCGCCCGCCGCCGAGGCCAGCTTCCAGCCGGCGATCATCGAGGGGATGGTGGCCGTGCCCTCGTAAAGGACATAGACCAGATCGCCGTGGAAGGTGATGCTCTTCGGCCCGTTCAACATCGCGCCGACGGCGCCGGCGCTGCTGGCGGTGACATTCAGCGCGGTGCCCGGCGTGCCGTCAGCGCTCACCGGCAGCGCCGAGAAACTGTGATCGCCGGCGTTGACGGTCAGCAGCCGTTCGTTGGCTCGATCGTAGGCGATGGCGCCTTGTTCGCCGAGGCCCAGGCCCGATCCTTTTCCGCCGGTAGCGAAGGGGGCGGCCATCGGGATCAGCGCGCCGTCGGCCCCGCGGTGAAAGCCGTAGATGGCGTTGCCGGCGGCGGCGTTGGACATGATGTACACGGCGGCATTGGCGGGCAGCGCGCCCGCGTCGCTGGCAGCGCCGCCGCTGCCGTTGTCGGTGCCCGCGTCAGTGGCGGTGACGGCGCCGCCGCTGCCGCTGTTGGTGCCCGCGTCCGTGGCAGCAGCGCCACCGCTGCCGTTTCCTGCCCCACCCCCGCTGCCGCCGGTGCCGCCGGTGCTGTCATTGTTGTTGCTGCTGCACGCCGCCAGCAAGCCGGCGAGCCCCAAAGTCGTAGTCAGACCTATTTGCCAACTCGTTCGTCGCATTGATCGCCTCCCATGTGTCTGTGCCTGATCGCGGCGGCGTTCATTGCAAACGCGAGCTGCATCAGGGCGTCGCCGGTTGTTACGCCCTGTCGGACACGATCGTTACATTGAGGCCGATCCGTAACCGTCGCCGCGCGGACCGCGTATACCCCGACCACGTCTGTCGTTCGACAAGGGCTGGCTTTGCGGCCAGACCAAGGTGGGCAGCGCGTACGAAAATGAAATGAATCAGATCGCGAAAGGCATCCGCGCGCCCATGGACTCGGTGGAGGTCCGATCCCGCGCTGGCAAGGATCGCGTCGAACCGGCCTACGGCTTGATGGGCGGCGGAGCGACTCGCTTCGGGATGGGCGGCGGGACGGGGCCCGCCGCGGGCGTGGCGGTGGCGGCAGCACCCTGGCCGGCAGGCGCGCGCGCCGCTTTGACCTCAGGCGCGTTGTAGGCGGTGCGGTATGCGTGACGGCGCCGCCGGTGGGTCGCCTCGGCAGCAGTGTTCGGTCGGTTGCGCTTGCTCATGTTGTCTGGACCATACCATCAGACGATAGAAGGCCTGGCTGACATCTGCGTGCCAGAGTGATCACCTGTCCCCCCTGGCACGCGCCGGGGCCGACGCAGACCTGTCTGTCGAAAAGTTGCCGGAGTCTCGAAAATGTCGGCGCTCGAGTTCAGGCGCGTGCGCTGAAAGTCGCCCCGCTCACGGGCGCGGCGGCCTGCTGTTCGTGAGGATCTGATCGACGAGACCGTAGACCTTGGCCTCCTCGGCGGACATGAAGTTGTCGCGCTCGGTGTCCTTTCTGATCGTGGCAGCGGGCTGGCCAGTGTGGCGCTGGTAGAGTTCATCGATCGTTTCGCGCGCCTTGAGGATCTCGCGGGCATGGATCTCGACGTCGGTGGCCTGGCCGTGGAAGCCGGCGAGCGGCTGATGGATCATGACGCGCGCGTGCGGCAGCGCGGCGCGCTTGCCCTTCGCGCCCGCGGTGAGCAGCAGACTGGCCATCGAGGCAGCCTGGCCGATGCAGAACGTCGCTACCGGGCAGCGCAGCACCTGCATCGTGTCGTAGATCGCGAGGCCGGCGGACACGTCGCCGCCCGGCGAGTTGATGTACATCATGACGTCCTTGTCGGGGTCATCGGACTCGAGGAATAGCAACTGCGCGACGATGACGTTGGCAAGGGCGTCGTTGATCTCCGCGCCCAGGAACACGATGCGGTCCTTGAGCAGGCGCGAGAAGACGTCCCAGCCGCGCTCGCCCTGGTGAGTCTGCTCCACGACGGTTGGGATGATCGACGCGCGCGCGCATCTGCTGGGCACGCTCACCGCTTCTTCTCCGGCTCGGACAGCCAGGCCACGAGCGCCGCGCGAGAGAAGCGCCAGGCCGCGCCGAGCTTGCGGCCGGGCAGCTTGCCCGCCTCGACCAGCTCACGTACGACGGCCACTTCGATCTGGAGAAAGTCAGCGGCCTGCTCGACGTTCATGACCTCGGGCGGGTCGTAGGCCCGGAACGAGTACGACCCGCGCGACACGCCCGCATCGGGCGCCGCCGGCCCGCCGCGATGGCTGGCCAGCGCGCCCAGTGCGTCGAGGCCGCGGTGGCTATCCGGATCGACGTACCGCCCGACGAGGCCCGCGACCAGATCTTTCTTGCGCACCCCCAGGGCGTCAGCGGCGCGGTCGAGTTTCTCGACCGCCGCGGCGGGCAGGCGCACGAACAATGCGCCCTCGGGCGCGGTCTTCTTTGGCATATCAAAAAGATATCAAGAGATATCTTGGCGTCAAGCACGGACCCAGCAAGGCGTGGGCGGCCCGCCGGAAACATGTCTCGAAAGACGGGGTGAACCCTTCGGTCCTGGGTCTTCCGATCGCAGCGCAGACACTTCGTCTTCGACGGCGCAAGGATGGTTGCCAGCTATGGGTTCCTTGACAGGGTGTCCTCGATCGCATACCTGATCGTGGAGCGTCGATGCGCTGGCCGGACCGTTACCGCAATCTCCTCACAAGGATGAGGGCACCCAGAGTCGCCAAATGGATGGCGCTGGTTGTGCTAATCGCGTCGGGAAGTTCGCAGCTCGCGGCATCCTGGCACGAGATGGCGGTGCGCCACGTCCGCTGCGCCGATCACGGCGAGCTGACCCACGTGACCCTCGGCGAGCCATCCGCCGTAGGGACGGCCGCGCCGGGCTCGTCGCTGACTTCGTCGGCCAGCGCGCAAGAGACCAGCGCCGCCGACAGGCACGAACACTGTGCTCTGGCCCTGATCGTTCGCGCGGGCACCGAAGCACCGCGCGCGCCGATTGCGAGGCGCGTCTCACCGCCCCAGACGGTTAAGCGCCGAGCGCCGACTGTCGTGCCGCGCCCTGGGCGCACCGTCGTTTTGGCCAGCGCGCCCAAGACCTCGCCTCCCAGCGTGTAAAGCAAGTCGGACCCGTCGTTCGCTGCCGGCAACGGTCTTGTTGCCGCACGCGTGACTGAACCGCTTCGCGCCATCGACGGCTGAAAGTCGTCGTCGGTGCGGCATGCGTCGCTGCCCTTTGGGCGCGCCCATGCGCCGGCGGTGCCCGACGTTCCTTTCGCTGTGCCACGTCCGTTGCAGGCTCTCTTTCGGGGAGGCAGTCCATTGCTCGTATCTCGGTTTCGCTGCGTGCATATTGCGTTCGGTCCATTGGCCTCGGTTCGCTTGGCGACCGTTGCGCTCCTTTGCGCCGTCAGTGGCCGTTCGGCGGCCGCTGCCGAACCGGCGCCTGCGCCGTCCGTCCACCCGCCCATTGTGATCGAGGAGCAGCGGCCCGCCTACCCGACGGAAGCGCAAGCCACAGGCCTACGCGGGGATGTGGCCGTCATGGTGACCATCGATCCGCAAGGTGCCGTGACCGCCGTCGAGATAGCGCGGGGCGTGGCGCCTTCTCTTGATCACGCGGCGATGGAGGCAGCCAGCCGCTGGCGCTTTCTGCCCGCCACGCGCGAAGACGGGGTCGCGGTCGCCAGCCGGGTGCAACTGCTGTTTCATTTCGAACCCCCCACCGCGCCGGTTCCGTCGGCGGCGCCGGTGGCCGCGCCTCAAGCTGCTGCCACGCCGGTTGCTCCGTCTCAAGAGTCACCGGCCGCAGCCAAGCGACCGACCGGGCCTGCCGCGCTGGACGTCACCGTCGTCGGACGTCGTCCGGCAACCAGCCGGGGCGCTTCCGACTTCCAGATCAAGGTCGGCGATCTGGCGCAGATCCCCCGGGCGAACGCCTCAGAGCTGTTGAAGCTGGCGCCGGGGATCTTGCTGACCAACGAAGGCGGGGAGGGCCACGCCGAGCAGGTGTTCCTGCGTGGCTTCGACGCGCGTGAGGGGCAGGACATCGAATTTTCCGTCGGCGGCGTGCCGATCAACGAAGCCGGCAACCTGCACGGGAACGGTTACGCCGACACGCACTTCATCATTCCGGAGCTGGTCGAAGGGCTGCGCGTGGTCGAAGGGCCGTTCGATCCGCGCCAGGGCAACTTCGCCGTCGCCGGCAGCGCTGACTACGATCTCGGCCTCGGCGAGCGGGGCCTGTCGGCGCGCTACACGCTGGGCAGTTTTGGCACCGAGCGCGTACTGGGATTGTGGGGACCGCCCGGTGAGAGCACGCACACCTTCGGCGCTGCCGAGATCTACAAGACGCAAGGCTTCGGTCAGAACCGGGACGCGCAGCGCGGCTCGGCCATGGGGCAGTACGAAGGGCGCTTCGGCGAAAGTGGAACGTTTCGCCTGACCGCGCAGGCTTACGCCACTCACTTCCATTCCGCCGGCGTGGTCCGCGAGGACGACTATCAGTCCGGACGCCTCGGGTTTTACGGCAGCTACGACCAACTGGCGACCACCCGGCAAGCCGTGCCCGAGGGCGGCGATGCCTCGCGCTATTCGTTGGCCGCGGACATCGAAACCCACGCCGGGGACACGCTGCTCACGCAGCAGGTCTTCGTCATCAAGCGCGACATGCGCCTCCTGGAAAACTTCACCGGGTTCTTGCTGGACGTTCAACAGCCGCTCCAGACCTTGCACAGCCAGCGCGGCGACATGCTGGATCTGAACGTTCACGAGCAGACGATCGGCGCCCGGGGCGCGGCTCGCCTGTCCGGCGATGCCTTCGGGCAACGACAGGAACTGGAACTTGGCTACTTTGCCCGCGGCGATCAGGCGGCCGGCACCCAGCAACGCCTGGAAGGGTCAACCGGCGTCCCGTATTTGACCGACACCGATCTGGTGTCGCAGATCGGCGACATCGGCCTTTACGGCGACGCCAACTTGCACCCGTGGCGTTGGCTCAGCCTGCGCGGCGGCGCGCGCGCCGAGTTGCTGTCGTACGACGTCCTCAACAACTGCGCCGCTCAAAGTGTCGCTCACCCGTCGACGACCAATCCGCCCATCAACCAGAGTTGCCTCACCCAGCAGGACATGGGGCGCCCGCGCGAGCCCGATCAGGTGAGCGCCACGGCGACGACGGCGTTGCTGCCGCGGGCGTCGGTGCTGGTGGGGCCCTTCCGGCACGTGACCGTGTCGGCGAGTTACGGGAACGGGATTCGCTCGATCGATCCGAGCTACATCACCCAGGACATCAAGACCCCCTTCGCCAGCGTCAAAGCGTATGAAGCGGGCGTCGGCTACGCAGGGAGCCTTCGCGATGTCACGGTCGTCGCGCGGTCGGTGCTGTTCGAAACGGTCGTCGACAAGGATCTGATCTTCGACCAGACCGCGGGCCGCAACGTGATCGGCATCGGCACCACCCGGGCCGGTTGGCTGGGAGCCTTGCGTCTCAGCGGCTCGTTCTTCGACCAGTCGGCCAACCTGACGCTGGTCCGCGCCACCTTCAACGACGACCACGAGGCGGTTCCTTACGTTCCCGGCACCGTCTTTCGTTCCGACACGGCGTTATTTCACGCGCTGCCGCGATCGCTTTTCGGGCGACCGGTGAAGGCGTCGCTGGGCGCCGGCGTCACCTACGTCGGCCGCCGGCCCTTGCCGTACGGCGAGGTCAGCCAGGACATCCTCACCGTCGACGCGTCGGCGGCGCTGTCGTGGTCGCACTACGAAGTGCGCTTGCTGTCGACGAACCTGCTCAACAACCAATATCGCCTGGGCGAATACAACTACGCCTCCGACTTCAAGAGCCAGTTGCCCAATCCGACGCTGGTTCCCGAGCGGACCTTCACGGCGGGCGCGCCGCGCGGAATTTTCGCGACGTTCGGGATCAACTTTGGAGGTGCCCCATGAGCGCGCGTTTCGCGTTGGCGGGTCTGTTCGTCGTCTGTCTCGCTCCTTGTCTTGCCTGCGTGGGCGACGCCGGCGGGGACACCGTCGACTTCCCGGTCGCCGCCGCCGGACCCGCGGACGCTGTGGCGGGCCAGCCACTCGTTTTCTCGCAAGAGGGATGGGACATCACCCTGACCAAAGCGACGTTGCACGTCGGCGCCGTCTATATGGCCGAGAGTCCGCCTGTCTCTGGCGCGCAGGCCACTGGTTGCTACCTGCCCGACATGGATGTTTACGTCGTGCAAGAGACTTCGGGCCTGGACGTCGATCTGCTGTCGCCGACGCCGCAACCATTTCCAGCCCAGGGCCACGGCATCACGCAGCCGCAGGCGGTGATTGGTCAGGTCTGGCTGGTTCACGGCGACATCAACACGGCGCCCGACAAGTTGGCGATGTTGATCGTTACCGGAACGGCCGCGCAAGGCGGGACGCAATTTTCGTTTTCGGGATCGATCACGATTGGCAGCAATCATCAGACCACGGGCGTGATCGCTGGCGGCAGCCCGATCTGCAAGCAACGGATCATCACGCCCATCACGCCGGTTCCGGCGGTGATGTCCAGCGGCGGTCTCTTGCTGCGCATCGATCCGCGGACGCTCTTCAACTTCGATTTCAAGCAGCGGTCTACCGCCTCGCCGTCGGGCCCGTACCAGTTCAGCGATGACCCGGCGTCGTGGGACACGGCCAGCCAGAACCTCTACGGAAACCTGCACTCGACGGCGCCTTATTCGTTTTCATGGGTCGCCGGGTTCTGAAAACCAAAATGACAAGGAGACTGAAGATGCAACGGATGAACATGGTCAGGGGTGGCGGGTTGCTGGTGACGCTGGCGTTCGTCGCTTGCTCCAGCAGCAGTCCGTCGGTGAACGGCACCGGCGGAGCCACCGGTAGCGGCGGCGGAACCGGCGGAACCGGGACTGGCGGAAGCGAAATGGACGGTGGTTCCAGCGACGGTGGCGTGACGCTGAAGGCGTTCACCAAGCCGGCCGACCCCGGGAATGGCGGCATCATCTTCGCTGCGTCGGGCGAGGTGCTGGCGCTCTCGGGTTACGCCTTTCCGCCCGCGAACGCCGGCGATCCAGCGTTCGTCGACGGCTGGGACGTGCAGTTCACCCGACTATTGGTCACCGTCGACAAGATCAAGCTATCGACCAATCCGGACTACAACCCGGATCAGTCCATGCTGATGGCCAACGCGCTGGTCGCCGAGGTCGACGGGCCGTGGGCAGTCGACCTCGCTCATGGTGACAACAGTTATCTGCCGGGTAAAGGCGGTCAGGGCGAGGAGGCGGTTCCGATCGCGGCGCTTGTGAAACAAAATCAGCCCGCCGGCAACAGCGCGCCTTTTCTCACCGATGGGACGCGGTACGCCTTCGGCTTCGACACCGTGGCGGCGACCGCGGCGGCCATGAACGTGAACCTCGACGCCGACGGATTGGTGGATTACGGCGAGATGATCCAGGACCAGTGCGCCGTGATGTACGTCGGCGTGGCGACCTTCAAGGGCGGCGTCGTCACGGCCACCACCGGCAACATGGCGGACTACACCAAGTGCAACAGCGATCCCGAGTACGCGAACTGGCCGAAGACGGTGAACTTCCGCCTCTGCTTCAAGTCGCCGACCTCGTACGTGAACTGTCAGAACCCCGACAACGATCCGGCCAAGCCCCTGGCCGGCGAGGAGCACGAGCGTGGAATCGCCTTCGATGCGACCAAGTCCATCATCGGGCAGGTCACCATCCACACCGACCATCCGTTCTGGGACAGCGTCCTGCACGATTCACCGGCGCACTTCGATCAGTTTGCGGCCCGGGTCGTGCCTCCGTCGACCGATGGCGGCGTGGCGGCGGATGGTGGCGCGACGTCGACGCCGACGGTGACACTGGACATGACCATGGGCGTTGATTACCGCTCCTACACCGACGCGCAAGGCAACCCGCTCAAGTGGCGTTATTGCATGGATCCACCGACGGACAGTCATGCCCAGTTCACCGGGGCCATGGCCTTCGATCCGCAGAGCGTGGCCCATGCGACGGGGACCGATCGCACGACCGGTCTGCTCGATTACTACGACTTCGCAACTTACAACCAGAGCACCCAGGGTCACCTCAACTCTGATGGTCTGTGCGCGCTCCAGCGTCACTACTACCAGATGACGTTGCCTTAGATCCGACGCGGGCGGCGGCCAGCGGGGTGCTGGCGCGGCGATGAAAGTCACCGGGAGGAGGGCTGGCCCGCCGCCCGTTTTTTGTGCAGCGAGAGGAGTGACCAGATGAATGTGATTGAATCGGTCAAGCAGGTGCTGTTGGCGTCGGGGGCGGGTTGGGTGTTGTGGTTGCTGGGGATGCTGTCGGTCAGCAGCTTGGCGCTGGCCGTCGAGCGCTGGCTTTACCTGCGACGCAAGGGGGGCGATCTCGAGGCGCTGGCCCGTAGTCTGGATGAACCGCTGGGTCAGGGCGACATCGCCGGCGCGCAGCGATTGCTGGCCGCCAGCCCGACCAGCGCCGCTCGCATCGCCGGCGCTGGTCTGCGGTTGGCCGATCGCGGGAGCCATTCTGCCGAAAAAGCGATGGCCAGCGCGTCGGCGCTGGAACGTGGCCGTCTGGAACGTTGGCTGGCATTCCTGGCCACCGTCGGCAACAACGCTCCGTTCGTGGGTCTCTTCGGCACCGTGGTCGGCGTCATCCACGCCTTCGAAGAGTTGGGGCACGGCGCGCCTGGCCATGGCGCGACGGCGGCGGGGCAGGTCGCCTCGCAGGCGGTGATGGCCAGCATCGCGGAGGCGCTGGTGGCGACGGCGGTGGGAATCCTGGTGGCGCTGCCGGCGGTGGCGGCTTACAACTACCTGCAAAGGAAAGTGGCCTCTTTGTTGGCGGGCGCCGACGTGCTGACGAACCTGGTGCTGGCGTACATCGCCGACGGCCAGCACGGACCGCGCCGCGCGCCGCAACTGAAAGAGGTGGCGGATGGCGCAGCCTAGCGGCCAGGATGCCGGCGGAATCATCGCCGGCATCAACGTCACGCCGCTGGTCGACGTGATGCTGGTGCTGCTGGTGATCTTCATCGTCACGGCCAAGATCATCGTCACGCCCGCGGTGCCGATGGATCTGCCCCGCGCCGCCCACGGCGAAGAAGTGCAGGTGGTGTTGTCAGTGATCGTTCCGGCGGGCGGCCCGATGCTGGTCAACGGCGCCGCGTTGCCGAACGACGACGCGCTGGAAGCGAGCGCGGGCGTGGCGCTGGCCGGCGATCCGGAGCTGCGGGCGGTGATTTCCGCCGACGGATCGATCCCGCACCGGCGCATCGTGCACCTGCTGGATCTGCTTCGCGGCGCGGGCGTCAGTCGCGTCGCCTTCGGGGCGTTGCCGGTGGACGATCGATCGCGGTGAAAGGTCCTTTGAACGACCAGGAGATGAACGAGGTGAACGAGACGGTGGGCCGTGCGGTGGCGGACCACCCACGGATTGTCGATCTGGTGTTCGAGCCGGAGGCGGGTGGCAAGACGCGCCGCCTTCTCGCCGGTCTGGGCACGGTGACCGCGCTTTACGCAATCGTGATTGGTTTCATCGGCGGCCTGGGCCAGTCGGCCGGACCGTGGAGCGCCGAAATGGCCGCTCGGATTCACGACGCCATCGCTGTCGAACGGAGCGTCGAGGTGACACCCCCGCCCCCGCCACCGCCGTCGCTGCCGACCGAAGCGCCCGCTGCCCCGCTGGCCGCCGCTCCGCGCGCTCGTCGGCCGGCGCCCAGTCGCGCGCGTCCGGCTGCTCCCGCACAAGCTGGCGCTTTGGCCGCGGTGTCCTCGGATCCCGTCGACCTCACCGGAACCGCGTTCGTGGTCGGTTCAAGCGCCCAGTACGCAGGCGGCACCACCATGGCGGCTGGAACCAGCACGAAACCGGTCACGGGCGCTGTCGCGCCGGGCGGCACCGGCGATGGATCAGCGAGTGCCAAGCACAGCCTGGCCCGCCCCGTTTCTCTGGACCAAGAGGCGTGGTCATGTCCCTGGCCCGCAGAGGCGGATGCCGAGCAGGTCGACCAGCAAACCGTCGTCATCCGGGTCGTCGTGCGGGCCGACGGACGCGCCGAGCGGGTGGAGGTGGTCACCGATCCCGGCCTCGGGTTCGGCCGCGCCGCGCGCGCCTGCGCCCTGGGGACGCGGTTTCAGCCCGCGCGCGACAGTGCCGGCGAATCGATCGCGGCGGCCTCTCCACCCATTCGGGTGCATTTTTTTCGATGAGCGCAGGGGCGAAGAATTTCGGGTTGACCTTGGCGCTGACGATCGTCTTTGGGGCCATTGCCTTTGCTGGATGCCGTCGCCGCGCCGCCACCACCGACGATTGCCGGGCAGTGCTGGATCGCCTGGTCCATCTGGAGTTGGCTGAATCGGGTTTTCGCGATCCGGTTCTTGCCACGCGCTGGACCCGTGAGCTGGGCCGGAAGTTGACGCCACAGCTTGAAGGTTGCGTGGGCAAACGGGTTCCGATCGACCTGCCTGCCTGCCTGGCTGCCGCTCGAACGCCCGAAGAGATTGCCCACCGATGTCTGAAATGACTGCGACAATATTTTCGCTGAAGGAGGGGCCATGAATAGCCGTCCAATGACCGGCGTGATCTTCGCCGCGCACGCTCGCTACCGAGCTTTGCTGCGATGGATGTCCGGCCTATTTCTTGTTATCGTCGTCGTCGCCGCCACACAAAGTAGTTGCGGAGACGGAAGCTTCGACTGTTGCGAGTGTACTTATATGGGGCCGTCCTGTTCGGGACACTTTGGTCCCATGCGATTTCCCAACGGCATCACCCGCAGCGGGTGCGGCAGCGTGTGCCAGGCTGCCCAGACCTGTCCGGTCGAGGAGGTCATAGTCGATAACGGCTGTCCAGAGTGACCGAGTTCCATTGTCCGCGTCAGGGTGACCCGGTGATGTACGCACAACGCAGTTCCGAAACGGCGCCACAGGACGTGGTGGCGCCGACAATCCCGAGGAGTTTTTCCATGCCTTTTTGTGATGCTCGGTTACCGGTTGGTGGCACCAGTTGGCCCGCCTGGCTGTGCGGCTTGGCGTTGATCGCGGCGCCGTCGATCGGTTGTGGAGGCTCCTCGCCGGCGCGCGCTGGCACCGGCGGTCAAGGCGGTGGCGCGGCGGGCGTGGACGACGCCGGCAGCGACGAGGGCGGCGATGCGCCGGCGGTCGGGGACGGAGCCAACACCGACGGCGCCGCCAGCACGTTGGGTGGCTGCATCGACAAGGTCGGCGGCACCAACACCTCGCCGATGATCGTCAATCACCCCGACGGCATCTGCGACACCTACGGCAGCTTCACCTTGACCGTGCATCAGTCCGCCGCAACCACCGCCGTCAACGTGACCCTGTTCCGCGTCGACAACACCGGCCTCAACCTCGGCGCGTCGGACAACCACTATAAGTCAGGCGTGTGGAGCACCAGCGCCGGTGCCCAGAACATCCCAGGAAACTATGTCGCCCATCTTTTCATCGCCACCACCCCCACCCCCGGGCCCGACGACTTTCAAGCCCTGACCGATCCGCTGACGTTGAACTTGTCCGAAGGCGACCACACGCTCTACTTCTTCGCCGACGGCGACGACATGAATGGGGGCACGTACGGCTTCGGGATCAACGTGTGGGTGATCGGCGATGTCCCCAGCGGTCCGTCGCTGTCGGGCTTCGAGGCCGTGCCGGGCGGCGCCCTGGCCGCCGACGCAACGATGGGTTGCTCGCCCGCCTATGATGGAACCTGCGGCAACAGCGCGCACACCCTGGTGGTGGGCGTCGTGGGGTTGACGTCATTCACCGTGGCCGGCGTCGGTGGCGCAGCCGCGCCCGTCGACGGGGGAACGTCCGACTAAAAGGCGCAATCCGGCGGGAGACCTCGAAAAGCCGTTCGTACGGGCGATCGCCGTCAGAGAGAGACGCAGATCAGGCCGTTGTTGCACGCCGTGGTCGTCACGCACGTTCGCTGGGCATCACCACCTGGGGCTTCACAACAACAGGTTCCGCCGGTCGGACACAGAAGGTTCACGCAACGGGCGGATCGGCTGGTCGCTTGGTCGCAGAAACTGGACGTACATTTATCGAGCGGTTTGAGACAGGTGTCGAGCAGCGTTGGACTCGCCGGCACCACACACGAGCCTTGCGCACAAATCATCGCCATCACCGCCGGAACGTCGGTCGAAATCTGCCCGCAGGCCGAGCCGCAGGTCTTCTGCTCACGGGCGCGGTCGGCGCCGCAGACGCCGTCCCGTTGACCGGTCTTGACTTGGCTGCAGCCGGTGCAGCGCATCGGATCGGCGGCGTCACAGTCCGTCTCGCAGCAGACGCCGTCGACGCAAAAGCCGCTCCGGCACCAGCTTCCGGCGGCGCATCCTTGCCCGGTGGGCAGATTGACGGGCGCCTTTTCCATTGGTTGATCGGTGGGGGCATCGTTGGTCAACGGAGCGTCGGAGACTCCGACGCCTCCGTCTGCATCTGCATCCAGCCGGCCAGAGTCGAGCATCGGATTGTCCTGGTCGACATTGGCGTCTGGAGAAACCTCAGTGTCCGCGTCCGCCTGGGCGTCAATCAACGGAACGGCGGTGTCCGTGGCGTCATCATCGGGTGTCAAGACGGTCATATTCATGTCGGCGACAGAGCCGGCGTCGGCAACCAGATTCGGACCCTCGTTCTTCTGGCACCCGGGAATTCCGGCAAACAGAACACCGCCCAGCGCCGGCGCCAGTATCAGGATGATCAGGAAATCGACATACGCGACGGCAGGGCTGGCAGCTTTCATAGGACCTTGCTCCGTAAAAGATCGTGCCTTCGCGAAGTCATCGATGATCAATTGGACTGTTGTACCTGCGAAAAGAGGGGCTAATTAGTTGGATTGTAGAAATCCAACGACAGTCACCTCCGGCATGACACTCCCGTTAAGTCCTTAACGGCAGGAGACGGGTTTGTTTCCTGACAATCAGACGATATCGATCTTTAAAAACTGTCCGATACGCAGCGCTCGGATCGCGCGCGGCGCGCCGCAGATGGCGAACGGTTCAAAGAGCGGTGTCGCCGGCGCCGAGGGGCGGCGGGAGGCGCCGCAGCCAGGCATTGAAGGGTCGGGCTAGCCAGAGCGGGACATAGGGCCGCACGAAATAGGCGGCGGTTCCCAGCAACACCACCGTCACCACCAGTTTGATGGTGGTCCGTCGCACCCAGCGCCGGAAGCGGGCGCCAAGCGTCGGCGTCGCCGGGCCTGGTGCGGATCTGCCGACGATAGCCGGTGCTGCTGGTGCAATGGCGCGGGTCGCTCTCGCCAGCTGCGCGGCGCGCGCGGCATCGAGCCGGGTGGGGGCACTGTGAGCGGTGTCTTGATGGGTGAGGGAGGGTTCGATCGCGGTGCCGGCCGGATGGTCGTCCTCGCGCGCCTCACCCGACACCTCGACCAGCTCAAGGTCCAGGCTTCCCAGCTCGACGGCGATGCTCGGGTCCGATGCCCCGGAAAAATCGGCAGGCGGCTTGACCCCGTCGCGCGCGCTCAGAGTCTCGAGCCAGCGCTTGAGGGGCGCGGGGCCGCTCGGCTGTCCCAGCTTGATCAAGAGGGCGTCGATCTTGTCCGCCATCTGCTCGGCGCTTTGCCAGCGCCGCAAAAGGTTGACCCGCAAGGCGCGCGCGATGAACCGTTCCACGTCGGGATTGAAGTCCTTCGTGCTGCTGGAGGGCTTTGCGTAGCGCGCCCGCCGCACCTGCTGGATCACGTCCAGGTCGGTGGTTCCGTCGAAGGGTTTGCGTCCGGTGGTGAGCAGGTAGAGCAGGGTCCCCACCGAGAACAGGTCCGAGCGCGCATCGAGCGCGGCGCCCAACGACTGTTCCGGTGACATATACGCGAACTTGCCCTTGATCACGCCGGTGGCCGACTTTTCGGTTTTGCCGACCGCCTTGGCGATACCGAAGTCCGCCAGCTTCACCTCGCCCTCGCGGCTGAGCAGAACGTTCTGTGGCGTCACGTCTCGATGAATGATGCCGAGAGGCTTGCCTTTGCTGCTGCGGCGGGTGTGCACGTAGGCGAGGCCCCGGCAAAGCGCCCCCACGATATAAAGCGCCAGCGGGATCGGCAGCTTCAGTTTCACCTGTTGGGCGCGGCGAAGCACCTGCGCCAGGCTCCACCCGTCGACGAACTCCAGCACCAGGAAGTACTGATTCCCCGCCATCCCGAGGTCGAGGACCTGCACGAGGTTGCTGTGATTCAGCCGCGAGGCGATGTGCGCCTCGTCGACCAGCATGCGGACAAAGCTGGGGTCAGCGGCCAGCGCCGGCAGGATGCGCTTGAGCACCACCGCCTTCTGAAAGTTCTCCGCCCCGAGCTGGAGGGCAAGAAAGATCTCGGCCATCCCTCCGTGGGCGATCTTGTTGACCACGTGGTAGCGCGTTGCTGCCGCCATCGCCCCGAGGATACCCGGAACCCGGCGTCCGGTCCCAAACTTGCGAGGGACGCTCGCGGCGGATGTTCGAAGCGCCAGGGACCACCAAACGGAGCAACGATGGCGATTTTCACAGGGGCGTGAACGTCTGGGTGACCTTACGGCTTGGCGTCGATGGAGCCAGGCCGTAATGGAGGTCCGAACTCTCGTTTCGAGCGGCTCGACCACGTCGCAGTCGATCGAGGGTCAGTCGGTCGTCCAGCTTGATCAGCAGGACATAATAGCTGAGCGCATAGATCAGCTGCTGCGTGACGATATCCCACTGGCTGCGCAGCGCGGTTCCGAAGACCAGCGCGATCATCAACGCGGCGCCGAGCACGAGCGCCGGGCCCAGGTAAAGGCCGAGCAGGATGCCTGCTCCCACGGCCGTTTCAAGGACGGTCAGTGCCCAGCCGAATGCGTACACCAGGGGCGCCGGCAGGAACGTTTCGCGAAACTGCGCCACCAATCCGGCGGCAAAGTGGCCCGGTCCCGCCGCCAGGCGCGTGCAGCCGTGCATCAACAGGTCCACGCCCATCGCGATCCGGAAGAGCGGATAAGCAAATCCGGTGAAATCGATCGAGCGGCGCGCGTCCATGACGTGAATCTGGGCTTCTCGCGGTCAACGTCAACACCCGCGGTTCCTAGACGGACGGGGTGGGGGCGATGAAGGACGCGACCCGGGGGCTGAAATACGGCTGGCGGGCGGCCACCGCACGGATGGCGATCGCAAGCTCGGCGAAGGCGTCTTCTTTGCTGACGTAGCCGGTGGCGCCGGCTTTGAGGATGCGGGCGGCCGTCCTTTGGTCCGTGCGCGCGGACAGGGCGACGACCGCCGTCTTGGGGTTCCGGGCTTTGATCTCTCGAGTCGCCGCCACGCCGTCGAGATCGGGCATCGCCACGTCCATCACCACGACGTCAGGCGAGAGCTGGGCGGAAAGCTTCACGGCCGTGTGGCCGTCCTGCGCATCGGCGAGGACCTGGATGTCGTCCTCGTTGTGCAGCAGCGTTCGCAAACCGTCGAGGATGATCCGGTGGTCGTCCACCAGGACGACGGTGGTCGACGGTGCGCGCGGCGCTTTGGTCAAAGTGCGCTTGCCAGACAATTCATCGACGATGCGGCGCAGGCTGGCGCCTATTTCGATCGGCGGCAGCACCAGGTCAACGTGCCCGCCCCCGATGGCCGCTGAGGGCATCGCGGCGTGGGCACACGACCGGGGGTCCTGCACCAGCACCTTGCCGCCCGCTTCGGCGATGAGCCGGCAGCCCAGCGTCCCGTCCGAGCCCGTTCCGGAAAGGACCACCCCCACGGCGCGCGGACCATATGCATCGGCGACCGAGCGGAACATCAAATCCGCCGAGGGCTGGACGAAGTCGAGCTTCGGGCCGTTCACCAGGCGCAAGCAATGCTCGGCCGTCAAGTGCTTGCCGGGAGGACAAATGTAGACGGTGCCGGCTTCGAGGAGATCTCCGTCTTGAACATGACGCACCCTCAAGACCGTGCGATTTTGTAGCAAGGCCGGCAGCAGCTCGGCGAACTGGCGACCGCGGTGCTGGACGATGACGATGGCAGCCGGGAAATCAGGGTCCAACGAAGCGAGTACATCGAACAGAGCCGCCAGCCCCCCGGCCGAGCAGGCGATCACCACGACCGACGGGCTGGTCGTCGGTCCGGCCCAGTCCGGCAATCTCGACGATCCGGGATAACGATGAAGTGACATGCTCGTCTTTGGACCTGACGGGTTCCCCGTGCTTGGTTTACCGTAGCACACAGCGGAGCGCGTTCAGCCGATCTGCCCGGACACTTGCTCGATGACGCCGGCCAGGCGCTCTGGCGCCACCGGTTTCCTCAGCTCCGCGGCGAAGTCCGCCTCACCGGCGAGCGGCTCGCGACCGTCGGTGCGCGCATAAGCCGAGATCAGAACCGCCGGCATGGCCGACAGGCCGCGGCTCTGCTCGAGGTTCCGGATCCGCTCGAGGAGCTCGTCGCCGCTCATGCCGGACAGCGCCAGATCCGTCAGCAGCACCTGCGGTCTGTTGCCGGACTGCATGTCTGATAGCACCGCCAGCGCCGCTTGCGCAGAGTCGAACGAAGTCACTTCTGCCCCGTAGTGCCCCAAGGTGATGGCCATCGCCTCTCGGGTGCTGGTGTCGTCCTCGACCAGCATGATGCGAACGCCGGCGAGTCGGCCCAATGCCGCATCGCCCGCGGGGATGGTCTTCGCCGAGCCGGTATCCGCCGCGGTGGCGACAGGAAGCTCCACCGTGAAAACCGCGCCCAGCCCCTGACCAGGACTGTCGGCGCGGATCGTTCCCCCGTGCAGCACGACCAGATCACGACTGATCGCCAGCCCAAGACCGAGACCACCGTGCGTTCTGTCGGGCATGCTCTCTGCCTGGCGGAATCGTTCGAACACCTGCGGCAGGAACTCCGGGCTGATCCCCCGACCCGTGTCACTGACGTCGATGCGCGCGTGCGCGGTGGTGCGCCCCACGCGCACGAAGACGCGGCCTCCGCCAGGAGTGAACTTGATGGCGTTGCTGAGCAGGTTCCAGAACACCTGCTTGAGGCGATCGGCATCGGCCCGCACCAGGATGTCGGGCTCGATATCGGTTTCGATGTCG
Source organism: Polyangia bacterium (assembly GCA_036268875.1). Lineage (GTDB taxonomy): Bacteria > Myxococcota_A > Polyangia > Fen-1088 > Fen-1088 > DATKEU01. The sequence continues at coordinate 82,837 of DATATI010000023.1, forward strand.
ACCCTTTTGTCTTCCGCGCCTGGCCAAACGACATCGACGGCGGCGTGGGCAAGAGTGGAAAGATTCACCTCCGTCCACTTCAATCGCAGCTTACCGGAGACAATTCGCGAGGCGTCCAGCAAGTCCTCGATCAGCTTCGATTGCGCCTCGGCGCTATGCTCCAACGACTCCAGCGCCCGCTGCGTCGCTGCGGCGTCCAGGTGCCGCGCGCGCAGCAGCCGGGTCCACAGCAGGATCGCCCCCAGCGGCGTGCGCAGCTCGTGCGACACAGTGGCGAGGAACTCGTCCTTGAGCTTCGAAGCCTTCTCAGCCTTCGTTCTTGCGTCGGCCTCGCCGCGGATCAGGGCGCGGATCTCGTACTGACGCCGCCGGGCCCGCAGCGCTGCTTGCACAGCCGTGGTCAGGGTCAAGGTCCGAACCGGACGCTCAAGGATGGTCACGTTCCCGACGCGGCGAAGGTTGCTCACCGCCCGCGCGTTCTCCGCGGCCAGCGGATCGCCGCTGGCCAACAGCAGGATGGGGAGATCCGACCAGGCCGGTTGCCGCGAAAGCGCGGCGGCGATGGTGGCCACGGTTGGCCGCGCCAGCGCCTCTTCGGTCAGCACCAGGACATCCGCGTCCTTCTCGAGCAGCCTGCCCAGCGCCTCGCCCTGCTTGCAAGCCACGCACCCGATCCCGACTCTTTCCAGGGTCTGGCAAAGCAGGGCGGCATCGCGGCCGAAGGGAGCCATGGCCACGACGCTGCCCTTTCTATCCACCGTCACCTTGCTGGCCGGGATTGCCTGCGTCGCCGCCCTCGTCCCCGAGGCTCGCCACAGGGTCGGGATCGCCGCCCAGAATGTGGCGCAAGTGGTGCAGCGGTTCGGTGGCGATTTCGATGGAACCAGGCCTGATCAACATCTCGCGGATGGTGGTCTCATGCTCTCCTTGCCGTTTTTTGAGGGCCGTGAGACAGCGACGAACCCTTCCCCCCGCCTCGAACATGCGCAGGAGGATGATCGAGTCGGACAGATAGCTGATGTCCGTCTGGGTGTTGGTGGGGCCGACGCCCAAGCCTCCGCCTTCGGCAACGATCAACAACGTCAGCACGCCGCTGCGGCTGAGGAAGGTGATGAGCTCGTGCATCTGAACAGCGAGCATCTCCCCTTGCCCCATGGCGTTGAAATAGCCGGTCAGGCTATCGATCACGATGAGGCGAGAGTGGTCGCGCTCCACCGCGGCCCTGACGTTCTGGGCGAATTCGCCCGCCGTGATCTCTCCTGGATCCAGCAGCACCACGGAGAGGTGGCCCGATTCGAGGGCAGGCTGCAGATCGACGCCCAGTCCCGCCGCCCGGGCCTTGAACGTTTCCGGTCGCTCATCAAAAAGAAAGATGGTGGAGCGGCCGTCCTGATCGGCATGCTGGCGGACGAAGACCGAGGCCAGGCTGCTCTTGCCGCTGCCGGGCGGGCCGATGAGCATGCAGGTCGTACCGCTTTCGAGCCCGCCCCCCAGCAGTTCGTCGAGCACTTTGATCCCGCTCGGAACAGTTTTGAAGTCCTTGTACTCACGCTCCAGCTCCAGGGCCAGCCGGGGGAATACCTCCAAACCCCCGGTCCGGATTCTGAAGTTGTGGAAGCCACCGCTCATCGCCACGCCGCGGATCTTGACCACCCGCAGGCTCCGGCGCACTTCACCGTAGTCGGGCGAGGTCAGGTTCAGGTGAATCGTGCTGGTGGCCAGGGTCTGCAAGTCGACTTCGCCACTGGGCGAGGTGTCGGTCGGCCAGTCGGCCAGGAACAGCCCCGCGCAATTTCGCTCGACCAAGAATTGCTGCAGTCGAATCATTTCGCGTTGAAAGCGGGCCGTGCTGGCCGCCAGCAGTCGGAGGGCGCCCAAGGAATCCAGGATCACCCGGCGGGGCGCGATCTTGTCCAGGACATCCCGCAGTGTCTGGGTGAGCTCGTCCAGCTCCACGTCGGCGGTGTGCAGCACGCTCTGATCGGTGGCCGCTGCGCTTCCCATGCCGCCTGGCGACAGCTCATGAATCGTGATGCCGTCCAGCGACCATCCGTGGGAGCGCGCGATTGTCTCCAGGCCGCGCCGGCTCTGCGAGGCCGTGAAATAGAGGCCGCGCTGGCCCGCGGCAGCGCCTCGGAGAAGGTATTGCAGGGCCAGGGTGGTTTTCCCGGTGCCCGGCCCCCCCTGGATGATGTGCATCCCTTCGCGGGGGAATCCTCCTTGGAGGATCTTGTCCAGCCCATCGATTCCGCTGGAATCTACCTCCCCTTGTTCCGGTTGCGCGGCGTCCATAGTGCAAACCTATGGATCGCGGGCGGCGTTTCGGAAGGTCGCCGGTGACAAGTACGGGAAGCGCCTTGGCGCGGGACCTCCGACCAGAGCGCGATCTTGGCGTCTCATGGAAATGCGATCACGGACGGCGTATTGGCGCCCCACAGTGAGCGCCGTTCTCTTGGCGGCGGCCGATCACGACGAACAGGCCTCCTTCGGAGCCCAGCGCTCGCATCCAGTTGTCCTCGGCCGCACGAAACAACGACTCTGCGTCGTCGCCGTCGTTGTCGCCGTCACGCTGGCCCACGAGCGCCGCCGGATAGGTGCGCAGGTAGTCGACCTGCTGGTCATGAAACCACCGTTGCACCTCGCCAAGCGTATGACGGTGCTCTTCGGGGTGCAGATACTGATCGCGAAGCCACGCGGTCCGACGCACGGGCTCTGCCGTGCGATCGCGCAGCACCGGGTACGCGCCAACCACCTTCGCAGTCGGTGAGGGAATCGGGCGAAGGCGTTGTAGACCCCGACGACCATGATCCCTCCCGGCCGGGCCAGGCGCGCCAGGCTCCGGATCCGGCGCTTTCTTTCGTGCTGGTGGACTTGCCGCCGGAGCTGCTCCTGCCCCGGGATGGCCACCCCAACGCTCGCGGTGCGAAGAAGATCGCCGACGCGGTGGAAGCCGAGCTGTGCCAGCTGCCGGACGCCGGCGCGTATTGCCTGTGGGCGGCGACCCGTCCCACCGACACTTAGCAATGCCCTGAGCAGCCGCCGCGAACACATGAACACCGTCGAGCTCGTCGGGCGTTTCGGCCGCGCCTCGCTCGATCCTTCGTCAATCGCTACCGCCGGCGCGAAAGCTAGCGGCGATCACGATGGTCGCGATCGCGATCTCGTTCATGGCCGTGGTCGCCGTGCCGGCCCCGTTGGTCACAGGCGCATCCGCGGTAGTAACACCCCGACAATACGGCGGCGATCGCGAAGATCATCCTGGCGCGGCCACCCCTTCGGCGCGGCAATCTTTCTTGCTGCCGGCTGGTATCGATCATGTTGTTTTTTTCCATCACGTTGATCGTGTGGACGAAAGGTCGCCCAGCAAGAGCGCTATCAGCGCGTTGCAGACCGAAGACTCCCTAGGGAACGTCACGTGGAAGATCAGATCTTGCCAGTGGAGGAGCGGGAGCGGACAATCCCGCCCTCACATGCGCGCCAACCAGGGAAGCACGGCCTTGAGGTCCGGATCTCGCCAGCGAATCCCGGCGCCAAGATAGATGCTGGTGAGATTGCGATCGAGAAGGTCCTGCGCGCCGGCCTGGAAAAAGATCCAGCGCCACTGCACGCTCCCGCCGATCCGGAGGTTTGGCACCGCCACCGGCTGGTCGGGGCTCCATTCCGAGACAACCAACTCCAGCCTCATTCGATCGTCGAATCCGCGTAGCTCGGCCCCCGCACCTCCCCGATTGTCGATCAGCCCGGCGCTGAAGACAGCGAGCCCGATCCGCTTGAAGACCCGCGCCGACAGAGCGAGGGAGCTGGGCGTCGAGCTTGTGGTTCGAGTCGTCACCCCGTCGCCGACCGTGACTGTCGTGGTGGACTCAACCGCCTGCGTGACGGTGGCGACGCTGATTCCGTACCAGAAGTCCGGCCGGGGAGCGATCTCGAGACCGACGGCCGCGCGGCCACCGAACCGCGGAGCGGTGGCCGCGCCGCTTATCTCGAAGCGAAGGTCTGTTCTGGCGGCCGGTGCCGTCAATTCCTGAATTCCGGCGATCGTGTCGCGCGTGGCTTGGTCGGCGCGTGCGACGGCAAGGCAACCGGCCATGATGGTCGCCGCTACCAGTGTCGCTGTGCCGATCCGTGAATTGCGGCTGCCCACCCGGACGACCAGCGTACTGGCGGACGTCAACGAAAGCGATTGATCGAGATCACCCTCGGGGGCTGTTGTCGAGCCGCTGCAGTTATGACGACAACGACAAAGACATCCAATCTGGCGACCGCCGCGCAAGGCTCGGCTGGCGGCAAAGGGTCGCGCGCAACTGAGCTACGAGCCCCCAGAGATGGCCGGTATCACGTGTAACTGTGCCCGCTCGCGCAGCGGCGTCGACAGGCCACCCGTGAACTTGATCTCCTCGCCGTCCACGAACACGTTCACGTGGACGCGCACTTGCCCCGCCTCGTTCGTGATCCGATCCCTCAGCCCCGGATGCGCCGCGAACAGCGCCGCCAGCGCGCCGCGGACGTCACCCGGCGAGGCGTCGAGATTCACCTCGGTCGCACCACCGGCCCACGGTCGCAGCGGGCCTGTCAGTTGAAACGTGATCAGGCGGGCGCCCCGGTCTTCACGCAAGTCACGGCGGGCAACCCGTCGGCGATCACCGCGAAGCTCGCGCCCTCGTCGCGCGAAGCGAACACCTTCCCGGAGCGCGTGCCGAAGTACACACCGGCCGGCTGGCCCGCGTCGCACGCCATGCCGTCGCGGAGGATGGTCTCGTAGGCGTCCTTTTGCGCCAGGCCTCTGGTGAGCGGCTTCCAGCTCTTTGCACCGTCGGTGGTCTTGTAGATGCGGAGCTTGCCGCCCGGCCCCGAGCGCATCTCCTGATTGAGCGGCGCGATGAAGGCCGTGTCCGGATCGTGCGGGTGCACGACCATCGAGAAGCCGAAGTCGCTGGGGACGCCGTGGGCCACGTCGTGCCACGACTCACCGGCGTCGTCGCTGCGATAGAGGCCGCCGTGGTTCTGCAGGTAGAAGCGGTCCGGCGTCGACGGGTGCCGCGCGATCTTGTGCACGCACTGTCCGAACTCCGGGTATTTCTCGGGCGAGAAGTCCACGCGGACGCCGTTGTTCTTCGCAGCCCAGGTCTTGCCGCCGTCGTCAGTGCGATAGACGCCCGCCGCGGAGATCGCGACGTGCATCTTCGTCCCATCGGTCGGGTGCGGCACGATCGTGTGCAGACACAGGCCGCCGGCCCCCGGGTTCCACCTGGCCCGGTGCGGGTGATCCCACAGAGCGCGTACCATCTCGAACGTCTTTCCCCCGTCGTCCGACTTGAAGAGCGCCGCTGGCTGCACGCCAGCCCAGATACGGTTCGGCTCCACGCCGGGGACCAACTGCCAGACGTTGTCGAGCTTCGCCTTGTGCGGCTCGGTCGCGGAGACGTCGGAGCGCACCATTCCCGCGTCCTCGGGGAACTTGATGTTCGCCTCCTTCGGCTCGATCCATGTCTTCCCAAGGTCGTCCGAGTAGCGGACGTTGGTGCCGAAGTAGGGATGCGACACCCCGGCCAGCAGGCGCCCGCTGCGCGGATCATGGCAAAGCGCGTAGACCTGCATGCCGGGGAACAGGACACCGCCGCTCGTCCACGTCTTGCGATCCCTGGATCGGAAGATGAATGCGCCCTTCACGGTACCAACCAGGAGAAGCGTCTCGGCGCTCTTCTTGGTCCTCTTCTTGGTCCTCACCTTGGTCCTCTTCTTGGTCCTCACCTTGGTCCTCACCTTGGGCCTCGTCTTATGCTTCGTCTTGGGTGCTTTCTTCTGGGCCATGGAAACGCGATCTACCACAGACCCTCAAAGAAAGGCGCGTCCCCATTTGGCTCCGGAGCTTGGCGTGCGCGCGCGTGCCGGGCGGGATTTCACCGCGGACCAACTCGCCGCCTCGAAATCCTGATGCCCTCCGGG